>JBQCIZ010000404.1:0-2713 GCA_051953235.1 Nitrobacter sp.
ACAAATGGTCCGGCACGATCTACAACGCCGACGACGGCAACACCTACGCCAGCAACATCTCCGTCGGCGGCGCGGACACGCTGCGCGTCGAAGGCTGCGTCGGCGCGCTGTGCGGCGGCGAGACCTGGACGCGCTCGCGCTAAAATCAGCCGAACCTAACCCGGCATCGCCTTCAGAACGGTCGCCGCCGTGGCGTAACCACCGCGCGCGCCATCGATGAAATGAACGTGATCCCTGCGGTCGAGCGACGGCGTGAAGCACGTCATCATTGCGGCATCCTGCCGATGCAGCCCATATCGCACGACACCTGCCGACGCCGCCGCCGCGAGGCGTTGCTCCAGCGCCTGCGCGAGATCCCCCGTGCAATCGAGGATCATCCGCAGACCGTCGTCGTATTTGCGGAAATCGGAATTCTCGACGACCTCCTGCGCATAGGTTTTGGGAACGAAGTTTCCCAGCCGGATATTGAGCCGGAACACCGCGTAAGCGACCAGCGTATTCGCGAGCACCCGGACACGCCGGCGCAACAGCGATCCCCCATTCCGGGCGCGCGCCTCATAGTCGACGCCCTGCGGCGGCCATCGGATATCAGGACCGCCCGGCGGCACCGGACGGCCGGCATCGGGACTGCGCTCCACCAGCGCAATGACGTCTTCAATGACCTTGCGGAAGTCGGCGGGCTGCGCGCCTCGCGCCGGCACCACCAGCACCGACAGGATGAGGCCGCGCATCGAGGGCATCTCCTGAAAACGGCATGACAGTCCGCTGAGATCGGGTTGCGTGCCGTCAGGCGCCGGCGCTACGGCGAACTCGCCGCGCTTCATCGCGGCTTCGGCCCAGCCCAGCCCGCCGCCGGGGAACATCGCATAGGACACATTGGGCGATGGCGCGAAACGGGCGACGCGCACGTCGAGCCCCTGCGCGCGGATGTCGGCGACCGGCACCAGCGCCACCCGCATGATGAGATCGAGATCGTCTCGCACCCAGGTCGCGGTGGCCGCGAGCGCCTCGCGCGCGCGCCCGAAATCGCCGGGCGCGACCGCGAAACTTGCGCCGTCGCCGCCGAACACAAAGGGAAATTCACGGCCCTCCAGCGCGTTGGTGACCGCGGCGATCACCGCCGCGCCCGCCATGTTGACCGCCTTGTAGCGCTGACCGGCGATCGCCTTCGTCGAGTCGACGATGTCGGCGACGCCGACAACCCAGTCCCCGGGCAGCGGCACATACAGTGCCGGATCCATCAGCCGGGCAAAGCCGTGGAAGACCGGGATGCGGCCATAGAAGTCCTCGTTGTTGCCGGCGGATGTGGGCATGGCTCGATGGTGACAAATACGATGATGGACGAAGCGCGTTCCGCCCAATCCTATCAGATACGATGTCGTCGGGCGCACGCAGCGAGATGCATCCGAAGAAATTTATATCCTCAGAGCCGCGTCAGGCGGAGCCGCAATGCGTTACCGACGACGCTGACCGACGACAGCGCCATGGCCGTCGCCCCGACGATCGGCGACAACAGCAGACCGAACGCCGGGTACAGCACGCCCGCTGCGATCGGAATACCGGCGCCGTTGTAGAGGAAGGCGAACATCAGGTTCTGCCGGATGTTGCGCATCGTCGCCTCGGACAGGCGGCGCGCGCGGACGATGCCGCCGAGATCGCCCTTGAGCAGGGTCACGCCGGCGCTCTCCATGGCGACATCGGTGCCCGTCCCCATCGCAATCCCGACATCGGCGGTCGCGAGCGCCGGCGCGTCGTTGACGCCGTCGCCGGCCATCGCCACCACGCGGCCCTGCCTCTGAAGCCGGGCAACCACGGCGCTCTTCTGTTCGGGCAGAACGTCCGCCTCGACGTCGGCGATACCGAGCCGCCGGGCGACCGCCTTTGCCGTGGTGACGTTGTCGCCGGTCAGCATGATGACCTTGATGCCTTCGGCGGCCAGCGCCTTCAGCGCATCGGGCGTCGACGGCTTCACGGGATCGGCGATCGCGAACAGGCCGGCTTGCTTGCCGTCAATCGCGATGCCGATGACGGTGGCGCCGTCGCCGCGCAGTTCATCGGCCCGTGCCTGCATGCCGTCAACGGCCACGCCATGCGATTGCAGAAACGGGGCCGAGCCGACCAGCACCACCCTGCCCTCGACCTGTCCGGTCACGCCCTTGCCCGCCGGCGCGTCGAAGTCGCGCACCTCGCCGAGCGCCAGATTGCGTTGCGTCGCCGCAGCCACGATCGCATCCGCCAGCGGATGCTCGCTCGACCGCTCGACGCTTGCGGCCAGCCGCAGCACGTCGTCCTCGCGAAAGCCTTCTGCAGCCTCGACGGCAACGACATGCGGCTTGCCTTCAGTCAACGTACCGGTCTTGTCGACCACCAGCGTATCGACCTTCTCCATGCGTTCGAGTGCCTCGGCGTTCCTGATGAGGACGCCGGCCTGCGCACCGCGGCCGACACCAACCATGATCGACATCGGCGTTGCGAGCCCGAGCGCGCACGGACAGGCGATGATCAGCACGCTCACCGCCGCTACCAGCGCGAAGGCGAAGCGCGGCTCCGGTCCGACAAGCGCCCACACCGCAAACGCCACGACAGCCGCTGCGATCACGGCCGGCACGAACCAACCGGCGACCTGATCGGCCAGACGCTGGATCGGCGCGCGCGAACGTTGCGCTTGCGCGACCATCTGCACGATCTGGGACAACAGCGTATCGCGCCCGAC
>JBQCIZ010000405.1:0-2223 GCA_051953235.1 Nitrobacter sp.
ATGGAATCCGACAAGAGTTCCGCCACCGTCGCGCTCGCCGCCGAAGCGTATGGCGTGGAGCCGGCGCGGATCGCCAAGACATTGTCATTGCGGGTCAGCGACCGCGTGGTGCTGATCGTCGCGGCCGGCACGGCGCGGATGGACAACAAGAAGGTCAAGGCGCTGTTCGGCGCGAAGCCAAAAATGCTCGGAATCGAGGAAGTCGCGGATATCACCGGCCACGAGGTCGGCGGAGTCTGTCCGTTCGGCCTGAAGACCGCGCTGCCGGTCTATTGCGACATCTCGCTGAAAGCCTTCGACGAGGTGGTACCGGCGGCCGGTTCGATCAACAGCGCCGTCCGCATCTCGCCGGACCGCATGGCGGAGCTGGTCGCGGGCGAGTGGGTCGACGTCTGCGAAAGCGGCAAATGATCACGGCCTGTTGTTCGGCCTGACCATAGTGCTGTTTCCAACCGTGCCGTTTGCTTTCGCCGCGAGATCGTCGCCGGTGGCCTGGGCATTCGATTCGAACACCGCCTTGCATGGCGCGCCGAGCTGCTGCTCGTTCTGCCGCAGGCAGGCGACGATACGGCCGACGTCGGGGATTTCACTGCCGCACAATCTGAACACATCGGGCGTGCAGGCCAGTTGCTGCGCGTACGTGCCGCGATATTCCTCGGCGGTCGCGCTTGCGAAACTGCCGCACCCGGCCAGCAACGACAGGCCGATCGCGAGTTGGTGCCTACGCATCTCGCACCTCCGGATTTCCTTCCATCTCGTCTCAGCATTGAAAACCACTGAGGCGGCAGGAAGGTTCATTTCGGGCAACACCGTGCCTGCAATCCGGCATGCGGAACCGGCCTCATGATCGTGACCGACGGGTATCGTCGCAAATTGCGCAGACCGCGCGACGGCCTGCGTCAACCGTTCACGGCTTCACACACAACGCGACGATGGAATCGCCCGCAGGCGCGGGACAACGCGCGATGGTTCCGGAAGACGTCTGCTCGTATTTCGGCTCATCCGCATTGGACTGGCCTTCGCGCGCCTTGTGATTGTTGCAGACCGCCGCGATCATCACTTCATTGGCCGCACACTGAACCTTGCAGGTATCGGGCGAGCTGCAATTGCCCGGCGGCGGAATGCGGACGCTCGCGGTCGCGCCGGCCGGTCCGGCGGGACCAGGCGCACCAGCGGGACCTGCCGGGCCCGTCTCGCCGCGATCACCCTTGGCGCCTGCAGCTCCCGCGGGGCCGGCCGGCCCCGCAATGCCTGCAGGGCCCTGATCGCCCTTGGCTCCCTGATCGCCCTTCGGGCCTTCAAAACAGCCCGACAGTGTTATCGCCGCCAAACAGGCGACAACCGCCATTCCGATGCGCATGATCCCCTCCCCCGTTTTATATTTCCGGAAAGTTTGGCTCATTGACCGCCGATGTCAACGCCGGCCGTCCCGGGCGATCATGGCATTTGGTATGAGGCGCTCGCGGCCGATCGCTTCGGGCGCGCGAGATGATGCGCGAGATAATCGATCAGCACTTCGACACGCGCGGGACGCGGACCTCCGGGCGGCATCACGAGATGCACGGCGCCTTCGACCTGCTTCCAGCCCTTGAGCAGGACCTCGACTTTTTTCGCGGCGATGGCATCGCCGATGATGAACTCCGGCAGGTCGGCAATGCCGAGACCTGCCAGCACCGACGGCAGCACGGCCTCGCCGTTGTTGACGCGCAGTTGCCCTGACGGACGCACGGTGGCCTGCTCGCCGCTCGCGTTGGTGTAGTGCCAGACGCCTGGTGTCGACAGATAGGCGTAACCAAAGCAGCGATGCTGGGCGAGATGCATCGGATGGGTCGGCGTGCCGTATTTTTTCAGGTAAGCCGGCGCGGCCACGGTGTAGCGCGGCATCCCGCACAGCCGCCGCGCCACCAGCGATGAATCCGGCAGGCTCGCGATGCGCAGGCCCGCATCGAACCCCTCGCCGATCAGATCGACCATCGCATCGCTCAGATGCAGATCGATCGAGACCTCGGGATATTTTGCGAGAAATCCCGGCAGCAGCGGCGCGATCTTCTTCACGCCGAACGTCATGGGCACCGCGAGCCGCACCAGCCCGCGCGGCACCGACGATTGCGCCAGCGCCTCGTTCTCGGCGGCCTCGCCATCAGCCAACAGCCGCGCCGCCCGCTCGGACAGGTTCTTGCCGGCGTCGGTGAGCGCCAGCCGCCGCGAGGTGCGGTTGAACAG
>JBQCIZ010000406.1:0-9038 GCA_051953235.1 Nitrobacter sp.
CGCGGCATGCCGCAGATCGAGGTGACGTTCGACATCGACGCCAACGGCATCGTCAACGTGTCGGCGAAGGACAAGGCCACCGGCAAGGAACAGCAGATCCGCATCCAGGCCTCGGGTGGTTTGTCGGAAGCCGACATCGAGAAGATGGTCAAGGACGCCGAAGCCAATGCGGCCGAGGACAAGAAGCTACGCGAGGCCGTCGACGCCAAGAACCAGGCGGATGGTCTGGTGCATTCGACCGAGAAGGCCTTGGCTGAACACGGCTCGAAGGTCGAGGAGAGCGAGCGCCGCGCGATCGAGGATGCCGTCAGCGACCTGAAGGAAGCGCTGAAGGGCGACGACGCGGAAGCGATCAAGGCCAAGACCAACACGCTGGCGCAGGCGTCGATGAAGCTCGGCGAGGCCATGTACAAGCAGCAGGCCGAAGCCGATGCGGCCAAGGATGCCGCCAAGGATGATGGCGTAGTCGATGCGGAATTCACCGAAGTCGACGACGACAAGAACAACAAGAAGTCTGCTTAAACGGCGAGAGTGACCATGACCCCCGATCCCTCGGAGTACGCAGTGCGTCTCGAAGGGCGGGGGTCATGTTTCTTTAAGCGGGACGCTGCATCCTCCGGTGAGCGAATCTTTCATATGCTTACCGGGATGAAGCGACGTTCGGGCGGAATGGACTGATGTCGACCAAGCGCTGTTACTACGAAACCCTTGAGGTCGAGCGGACTGCGGACGACTCCAAGCTCAAGTCGGCCTTTCGCAAGCTGGCCATGAAATGGCATCCGGACAAAAATCCGGGCGATGCCGCCAGCGAAATCCGCTTCAAGGAAATCAACGAAGCCTATGAAATCCTGAAGGACGGCAACAAGCGCGCCGCCTACGACCGCTTCGGCCATGCCGCGTTCGAGCAGGGAGGCATGGGCGGTGGCGGGGCTGCCGGGTTCGGCGCTGGGTTTGCTTCGTCGTTCTCGGACATCTTCGAGGATCTGTTCGGCATGGCCGGACAGCGCAGCCGGGGCGGTGGCCGCGAGCGTGGCGCCGATCTGCGCTACAACATGGAAATCTCCCTGGAGGAGGCTTTCCAGGGCAAGACGGCCCAGATTGAAATTCCGGTCTCGGTCACTTGTGAATCCTGCTCGGGGACGGGCGCCAAGGCGGGGACCAAGCCCAAGAACTGTGGAATGTGCGGTGGCGCCGGCCGCGTGCGTCAGGCCCAAGGCTTCTTCACCCTGGAGCGGACCTGTCCCGGCTGTCAGGGCCGTGGCCAGATGATCGAGGATCCCTGTCCGTCCTGCAGCGGCTCGGGCCGTGTAAGCCGCGAACGTGCGCTATCGGTCAATATTCCAGCTGGTGTCGAAGACGGCACACGGATTCGCCTTGCCGGCGAAGGCGAGGCCGGAATCCGCGGCGGACCGTCCGGCGACCTCTACATTTTCCTGTCGTTGGCCTCGCATCAGTTCTTCCAGCGGGACGGCGCCGACCTGCATTGCCGGGTTCCGATTTCCATGGTCGCCGCTGCCTTGGGTGGGGAATTCGAAGTGCCGACCATCGACAAGGGCAAGACCAAGGTGAAGGTGCCGTCGGGAACCCAGTCCGGTCGCCGATTCCGCATCGCATCAAAGGGCATGCCGGTGCTGCGTTCGCGGCAGACCGGTGACATGTATGTCCAGGTGGTGGTCGAAACGCCGCAAAATCTGACCAAGAAGCAGCAAGAGCTTCTGGCCGAGTTCGAAAAATTATCGTCCGGCGCAACCCAACCCGAGGCTGCGGGTTTCTTCACTAAGGTCAAGGACTTCTTCGGTCCTCGGACCGCCGCTCAGTGACCGTCCGTCTTGACCGTTTTACTCGCCGCCTGTACGTCTTTGTGACGAAAGTCTAGCGTCCCGCCAATAGTGGCCCCCGCCTGGGTGCGAAATGCCTTTGCAATCGTCCGCTCGTGCGTTGAAGAAGCCACTCCGTCTTGACGACGAGGTTCGCTTTCTTCGCTCGTGGATTGAAAAGCCGCTCCACATGGGGGCGGTGATGCCGTCGGGCCGCGTGCTTGCCCGCACCATGGCGCAGTACGTCAATATCGATTCGACCGACCCGGTGGTCGAACTCGGGCCCGGCACCGGTGCGATCACCAATGCACTGATTGAGCACGGCGTCGATCAGAAGCGTCTTGTCCTCGTGGAGTACAATCCCGGCTTCTGTGCGCTGCTGCGCGACCGCTATCCGCAGGCGACCGTCGTCCAGGGCGATGCCTACACGTTGCGGGATTCGCTGTGGAGCGTGCTGGGCGCGCCTGCGGCCGCCGTGGTCTCCGGGCTGCCCCTCGTCACGAAACCGATGCTGACCCGCCTCAAGCTGATCCGCGACGCTTTCGCGATGCTTACTCCCGGAGCGCCGTTCGTGCAGTTCACCTATTCGGTGGCGCCTCCGATTCCCAAGTCGCTGCCGGGTGTTTTGACGGAAGCGTCCGAGCGGATCTGGATGAACCTTCCCCCGGCCCGCGTCTGGGTGTATCGCAAGAGCTGATCGGCTGGCGCACGTCCGACGCCGGTTGGTCTGTCAACGCGACCGGAAAGATGCCTGCGCCGAAAATCCTCGTCATCCCCGGTTCGGTTCGCACCGGATCGATCAATGTGCGGCTCGCAGCCGTTGCCGTCGAGGAATTCGTCCGGGCCGACGTGGAGGTCACCCGGATTTCGCTCGGGGATTTCCCGCTGCCGATTTACGACGGAGACGTGCAGGCGCGATCCGGCGTGCCCAGGACCGCGCTCGATCTCAAGCAGATGATCGGCGCGCATCACGGAATTCTTATCGTCACGCCCGAATACAATGCGTCGATGCCGCCTCTGTTGAAGAACGCGATCGACTGGGTTTCGCGCGTGCAAGGCTCGCATGAATCGCGCGGCCAGGTGTTTCATGAGCGGGCCTTTGCGATCGCGTCAGCGTCCGGTGGGCGGTTCGGCGGCGCCCGATGTCTTGCGGCGCTGCGCCTCGTGCTGACGGCCTGCCGCGCGACGGTGATCCCCAATCAGCTCGCGCTATCGTTCGCCGGAGATGCCTATGACGACAGGGAACGGCTGAAGCATCCGGCGGACGCCGATGCATTGAAGGCCATGGTACGCCAGTTGATCGATACAGCGCAAAACATGATGTGAGGTGAGATGCAGTCTGAAAACATTACGCCACGGGATCGCCTGATCGTCGCGCTGGATGTGCCCAGCGTTGCCGCCGCGGAAGCGATGATCGGAAAGCTCGGTGACAGCGTGACGTTTTACAAGATCGGATACCAGCTCGCCTATGCCGGGGGATTGTCGCTGGTCCAGCAACTGAGCAACGCGGGCAAGAAAGCCTTCATCGATCTCAAGCTGGACGACATCGGCAACACGGTCGCCCGTGGTGTCGAAAGCGTCGCAAAACTCGGCGCCACCTTCCTCACGGTGCACGCCTATCCGCAGACCATGAAGGCGGCTGTCGACGCGCGCGCGGGATCGGGCCTGAAAATCCTGGCGGTGACGGTGCTGACATCCTACGACGACAGCGATCTTCACGCCGCTGGCTACCGGCTGAATGTGAGCGACCTGGTCGAGGCGCGCGCGCGACAGGCGCAGGAGATCGGGGTCGACGGCCTCGTCTGTTCACCCGAAGAGGCGGCGAACGTTCGCAGAATTGTCGGTGAGCGGATGAACCTGATTACGCCCGGCGTTCGCCCCGCAGGCAGTGCGACCGGCGATCAGAAGCGCATCATGACGCCGGCGCGCGCGATCGCGGCGGGGGCCGACTATCTCGTGGTCGGACGGCCGGTCATGGAGGCGTCCGATCCAAAAGCGGCCGCGGATGCCATCGTCGCGGAAATCATACAGGCAAAGGCCTGACAAGAAGGAGACGTGGAATGGCCAAAGGTTACTGGGTTGCCCGGATCGACGTGCACGATCTCGACGGCTACAAGCGCGACTACGTCGCCTACAACGGCGCAGTGTTTCACAAGTATGGCGCCAAGTTTCTCGTGCGCGGCGGAAACCATGAAGCGCCCGAGGGGCAGGCGCGCTCACGCAACGTCGTGATCGAGTTCAAGGACTATGAGACGGCGATCGCCTGCTATCATTCGCCGGAATATCAGGCGCTGGTGAAGGCTCGCGCGCCCCATTCGCAGGGCGATATCGTGATCATCGAAGGGTATGACGGGCCGCAGCCCTGATCCGCGGACCGGCGCGGAGCCCGTCGGTTGCCGGGACATCCGGCCCCCGCTATACCGGCGGGATATTTTGAGGGTTCTGTCATGGCCGACATGCGTTTGATCGTTGCAGGTGCAGGCGGCCGGATGGGCCGGGCGCTGATGCGCGCTATATCGGAGACCCAGGGCGCGGTCGTCACCGGCGCGTTGGAAGCGCCGGGCTCCGATCTGATCGGAAAGGACGCCGGGATTCTGGCGGGCTTGCCGGCCAACGGCATCGAGGTGTCGGCGGATCTCTGGTCGTTGTCCGCGAATGCCGACGGCATCCTCGATTTCACGGTGCCGGCCGCGACCATCGCGAACGTCGCCATCGCCGCCCAGCGTGGGCTCGTACACGTTATCGGCACCACCGGCCTGTCCGCTTCAGATATGGCGGTGATCCGGAGCGTGACATCGCGTGCAGTCGTTGTGCAGTCCGGCAACATGAGCCTTGGGGTCAATTTGCTCGCCGCGCTGGTGAAGCGGGTGGCGCAATCGCTGGACGAGGATTTCGACATCGAGATTCTCGAAATGCACCACAAGGCGAAGATCGATGCGCCCTCAGGCACAGCGCTGATGCTGGGCGAGGCTGCCGCCGCGGGCCGCAAGATTTCGCTCGACAAGCGCTCGGCGCGAGGCCGCGACGGCTTCACCGGCGCGCGCAATTCCGGCGACATCGGCTTTGCCTCACTGCGCGGTGGCACGGTTACTGGCGACCACAGCGTAATCTTCGCCGGGCCGTACGAGCGCCTCACGCTGTCGCATCATGCCGAGGATCGCATGATCTTCGCGCACGGTGCACTGAAGGCCGCGCTCTGGGCGCACGGCAAGAAGCCCGGGCTTTATTCGATGGCCGACGTGCTCGGCGTCGGCGATATCTAGATCCTAACAACGGACGTAAGTGGAATGAGCGAACGCCTTCTTGTGCTGGTGCGTCATGGCCAGAGCGAATGGAATCTGAAGAACCTGTTCACCGGCTGGAAGGATCCGGACCTGACCGAACTGGGTGTGGCCGAAGCAAAATCAGCCGGCCAAAAGCTAAAGCAGCAGGGCCTCGTGTTCGACGTTGCCTATACCTCGGCGCTGACCCGTGCGCAGCACACGCTCGATCTCGCGCTGAACGAGTTGGGCCAAACCGGAATCCCGATCACGAAGAATCTCGCGCTGAACGAGCGCGACTACGGCGATCTCTCGGGTCTCAACAAGGACGACGCGCGCAAGAAATGGGGCGAGGAGCAGGTTCTGATCTGGCGGCGGTCCTACGATGTGCCACCGCCCGGTGGCGAAAGCCTGAAGGATACCCTAGCGCGCACGCTGCCGTACTACGTGCAGGAGATTCTGCCGTGCGTGCTGCGCGGCGAACGCACACTGGTGGCGGCGCACGGCAATTCGCTGCGCGCGCTGATCATGGTTCTGGAAAAACTGTCGCCCGAGCAGATCCTGAAGCGCGAGTTGGCGACCGGTGTGCCGATCATCTACCGGCTCAATCCCGACTCCACCGTCGCATCGAAACTCGATCTGGCGGCTTAAAATAAAGTTCTTACGCGGCGGCGGTGACGCGTCCGGCTTCCCAGCCGAGCATCGCCTGCTTGCGCGTGAGACCCCAGTGATAGCCGGTCAGTGCGCCGCTCTTGCCGATCACACGATGGCACGGCACTACGAACGAGACCGGGTTGCGGCCGACGGCAGCGCCGACGGCGCGTGATGCCTTCGGATTGTTGATGTTGGCTGCGATATCGGAATACGTCGTGGCCTTGCCCATGGGGATCTTGAGCAAGGTCTCCCACACCCGCACCTCGAAATCGGTGCCGATCAGGATGACGCGCAGCGGCTGGTCGGCGCACCAGAGCTTCGTGTCGAATACGCGTTGCGCGAGCGCGGCCGTGCCGGCGTGATCCTCGACGTAGGTCGCATTGGGCCAGCGCCGCGTCATGTCGACGAACGCCGCCTTCTCCTGGCCGGGATCGGCGAACGCCAGTCCCGCAAGGCCGCGGCCGCTGCCGATCACGATCGCGGTGCCGAACGGGGAAGGATGATAGCCGTAGGACAGCGTCATGCCGGCGCCGCCGTTCTTCCATTCGCCCGGCGACATCGCCTCATGGGTCACGAACAGATCGTGCAGCCGGCCTGGGCCGGATAGACCTGAATCGAGCGCGGCATCGAGCACGCTGGCGGAATCGCGCAGCAGACCTTTGGCGTGATCGAGCGTCAGCGCCTGCATGAAGGCCTTCGGCGTCAGTCCGGCCCAGCGGCGGAACAGATGATGCAACTCATCCGGGGTGACACCGGCCGCGTCCGCCATCGCTTCGATGGTCGGCTGCGTGCGCCAGTGCTCCGAGATGAAGGCGATGGCGCGCCGCACGGAATCGTAGTCGCGCAACGCGGCGCTCTGCGCGCCCGGCCTGGCGAGGCGTGGATCGGCGGCGGCGAGATTGTGAGCGAGTGTCATCATGATCCAACATGTAGGAGGACGGCCGCGCCGTCACCACCCGATTCCCGACAGCTGCTCAGGTGATCGGATTGTAGATCTGGCCGCGTTTCGCGACCTGCAGGGCCTCTGACAAGGCTTTGACAAAACTTGCCTTTTCGTCCGGACCGAGGAAGCTCGCAATGGAGACGTGGCGGCCGCGCGCGACCAGATAGAGCCGTTCGATGCCGAACTCCTCGTGGACCTCCTTATCGATCCGGACCCATAACGGATTCAGAACCCATTCGACGGTGTGGCCGCGATGGCTGGTGCGGCGCACACGCAACTCGGAAAACGTGATGGAGATGTCCTCGCTAGCGCGGGCATGACGGAAGTTGATGCGAAATGCCCAGTAGATCAGCAGCACGTCGAGACCGAAGAAGCCGAACACCGGCCATGCGCCCATCAGCAGGAAAACCAGGCCAGCGCCGAAGCTGATCGCGCTCGCGACAGCCATCAGCACCACGAAGCCGGTGCGGCTCAGCGAGCGATGCGGCGTCAGCCGCGCTGCGAACAGCAGCCGGTCGGCGGGATCGAGGCTGTCAAAGTCGTTGCCTGATGTCATGGGAGGTCAGTATATCCCGATCATGCCGAAAATCATCCGCCGCGGGTCCGTACCCGCCAAACCATCCCGCGCCGGAACCCGAAAAACAGCTCCAAAAAGTCTTGCGGCAAACTCAAGGCAGCAAAAATCCGCTGCGGCGAAATTGGGGCAGGCACCGGCGGCGAAAGCAGCGGCGAAAAAATCGGTCAGGCCGGCGGCGCGTTCCGCCAAGACCTCCGGCAAACCGGCGAGCCGGGCGACAAAACCCTGGACGCCGGCGGAAGTTCGCGAAGCCTTCACCCGATTCCGCAACGCCAATCCCGAACCGAAGGGCGAACTCGAACATCTCAACCCCTACACGCTGCTGGTGGCGGTGGTGTTGTCGGCGCAGGCGACCGACGCCGGCGTCAACAAGGCGACGCGGGCGCTGTTCGCGATTGCGGATACGCCGGAGAAGATGGTGGCGCTCGGCGAGGCCACGGTGCGCGACTACATCAAGACCATCGGGCTCTATCGCAACAAGGCGAAGAACGTCATCGCGCTATCGGAAAAGCTGATCGCGGAATTCAATAGCGAAGTGCCGCGTACCCGCGCCGAAATCGAATCGCTGCCGGGCGCGGGGCGCAAGACCGCGAACGTCGTGCTCAACATGGCGTTCGGCGAACACACCATGGCGGTCGATACGCATGTGTTCCGCGTCGGCAATCGCACGGGATTGGCGCCGGGCAAGACGCCGCTGGAGGTCGAGCTCGGGCTCGAGCGGGTGATTCCAAGCGAGTTCATGCTGCACGCGCATCACTGGCTGATCCTGCATGGCCGCTACACGTGTCTGGCGCGTGGCCCCCGCTGCGAGGTGTGCATCATCAACGACCTCTGCCGCTGGCCGGAGAAGACGGTCGCCTGATCGTGCGCCGATTTGAAGGGCGATGCGCTGACGTCGTCATGCCCGGCTTTATGCCGGGCATCCACGTCTTAAAGGCAGTTCCGACGTTAAAGACGTGGATGGCCGGGACAAGCCCGGCCATGACAAGGATGGATCAGAGTCTGGCGTAGCCTTTATAGGCTCACGCCGTCGGCAATCGGCTCCGCCGTTCCGGCTCGATCAGTTCGGGCCGCGGTCCGCTCAGCCGCTTGTGCATGTGGACCATGAAGGCCATGCCGAACAGCGGCGTCGCGAGGTTGACGATCGGAATCGACACGAACGCCGCAATGAAGAGGCCTGCGATAAAAATGGTCGTGGCGTTGTCGCGCCGCATCGCCTTGGCTTCTTCCGGCGAACGGAAGCGCATCGCGGCGAGTTCGAAATATTCGCGGCCGAGCAGCCAGGCGGTGGCGATGAAGAAGATCAGGAAGCCGGCTCCTGCGAACAGCACGAACGGCAGCGCCACGATATAGACGACGAGCGTCAGCAGCGCCGTCTTGACGCCTTCGATCATGGCGATGCTGAACGGCAGCGCCATGCCAGGTTTCTCCGCCGGATAGTGCTCGCGTTCGACGATCTCGCCGACGTCGTCAACGAACACGCTCGCGACCAGCGACGTGATGGCCGGCATCAGGAACACCGCGCCGACCACGATGCCGAGTCCGGCGGCGATGGAAATCATCCAGGACAGGATATTCAGCGGCGTGTGAAAGTTCGGACCCAACGCGGTCTCGGCCCAGATTTCCCCGGAGCCGGCGAGCCAGCCCAGCAGCCGCTGCAATCCCACGGCCAGCACGGCGATCAGCACCAGCGCGAGACCGATCGCGCGCCACAGGATGGCGCGCATCGGCGGCGACAGGATCTGTGAAAGCGCCTTGACGGCGGCGTCGATCATGATGGTCGGTCC
>JBQCIZ010000407.1:0-2030 GCA_051953235.1 Nitrobacter sp.
GCCGACGATGGCCCGGCCCAGTTCGTAAAGCGCCCGGAACGCTGCGATGAAGCAGACCTGCGACAGTACATAGACGCCGAAGACGTGACCGCCCGCAAGCCGATAGGCGATGTCGGCGAGCCAGAACGCCAGCGGCGGCCCGAGATCGGTGCCGACCCGATATTCCCGGCCGAAGGCCAGCGCGGTCGCGAGATCACCAGGCGGGCTTCGGTAGAATACCAGCGGCACCAGCAGCCACAGCGCCGCCTGAAACAGCACCACGACCCAGAACACCAGCCGCGGCCGGGCGCGGATCAGTTCGACAACCAGCGAGGTGAAACGCATGAAGAGCCTGGTGCATACGAAAGCACGGACGGGATCGATGGGGGAGTGATAAGCGGCGCGTGGCGCCGAAGCAACCGTGTCAGACGGCTGCTTCGATCGCCACCGTGGTTTCCGTCAGCACGATGCCGTCGTCGCTCAGGCCAAGCTGCCGCTGCCGCGCCGCGACCACCGGCGCAAAGAAGCTGCGATGATGGGGGGTCGGCCCAAGCCGCTTGAGCGCGGCGAGATGCTCGGGGACCGCATAGCCCATGTGGTTCTCGAAGCCGTAGCCGGGGCAATCCTGCGCCAGCTTGCACATCAGCCGGTCGCGCGTGACCTTGGCGACGATCGACGCCGCCGCGATCGACAGCACGAGACCGTCGCCGCCAATGATCGCCTCGCAATCGCACTCGGTCGCGATGCGGTCGCGGCCATCGACGAAGACATGCTTCGGCATCTCCGGCAGCGCGTGAACCGCGCGGGCCAGCGCCCATAGTGAAGCGCGCAGGATATTGTCGCGGTCGATCCGAGCCGGCGAGGCATAGGTCACCGCAAAGGACGAGGTCGCAGTGATCTCCTCGAACAGTTCCTCGCGTTTCGCTGCGGTGAGGCGCTTCGAATCGTCGATGCCCTTCGGGATTCGCCTGGGATCGAGCACGACCGCGGCTGCCACCACCGGCCCCGCAAGCGGCCCGCGCCCGACTTCGTCGCAGCCTGCGACTGGCCAGACGCCGCGCTTCATGAGCGCGCGCTCGCGCTTGAAACTCGGCGTCGTCACGGCAATGACGCCCCTGCCCGGTTTCGCCGCAGCCGCTTTGGATTTTCCCCGAATCATACCGCGATGGTGCGGACCCGCGCGCGACTGCGCAACCGGGAACCGGGGTCAATTCTCGCTATCCACCCCATGCAGTTAGCACGTCTCGCTAGTCGGGAAGATACACCCGCCCGTCATCGCCCACCTCGATCCCCGGCGCGACCACCACTTCCCAGGGATGACCGTCGGGATCTGCGAAATATCCGGAATAGCCGCCGTAGTCCGTCTCATGTGCCGGCTTCAGCAGCGAGGCGCCGCATACGATCGCAAATTTCAGCACTGCATCCACTTCGTCCCGGCTGTTGCAGTTCCACGCCAGCGTGCTGCCGCGAAATCCTTGCGGCCGCGGATGGTCGGGCAGGTTTGCGTCCGCCGCGAGGTCGCGCCACGGGAACAGCGCAAGCACCGGTCCTCCCGTGTCGAAAAAGGCGACCGTCTCGCCGGTCGCCCGCATCTTTCGCGCAAAACCGAGCGCTTCGTAAAACGCGATGCTCTTTTTCATGTCGCTGACGCCGAGCGTGATGACCGTCAACCGCGCCATCATGGCTGAGCTCCCCTCTTCACGACTCAATCCGCTCGCCTAGAACAGGCTGAGTTGCTGGCCGCTGCGCTCGGGCCGGAGAAAATGATCCGTGGTCAGTTTCGAGCGCCGCCTGTTGAGGCCGTACTTCTCGCAGGCGATCTCGAACCTGCGGCCTATCATCCAGGCCATCGGACCGACACCCTTCATGCGGGTGCCCCATTGCGAATCGTAATCCTTGCCGTTGCGCATCTCGCGGATCAGCGTGAAGATGTGACGGTAACGGTCCGGGTAGTTCGCCATCAGCCATTCGCGGAACAGATCGCGCACCTCGAGCGGCAGCCGCAACAGCACGTAGCTCGCTTCCTTGACGCCGGCATGCGCCGCGGCGTC
>JBQCIZ010000408.1:0-3065 GCA_051953235.1 Nitrobacter sp.
GGGAATGACAGAGAGGTGTGTAAGCTGCCGCCCTCTCCCTTTCCGTCAATCGAACCTTACATGTTCCGGTGGCGACCAAACGAAAAGCTCGCCGCGCCGCAACCGTCGGGGACGGTTGCGAAGCGCGGTCTTGCGTTCCAGACTGGCGACGCCTGGCAGGGAGATTTTCATGACCGGTTTCGATATCTTTGCGATTGTTTTCGTGGCGCTTGTCATCCTGACGCTGTTCGCCGGCGTCAAGACCGTGCCGCAGGGATTTGACTGGACCATCGAGCGGTTCGGCAAATACACCCGGACGCTGGAGCCTGGCCTCAACCTCATCATTCCGTATTTCGATCGCGTCGGCCGCAAGATGAACATGATGGAGCAGGTGATCGACATTCCCGAGCAGGAGGTCATCACCAAGGATAACGCCACCGTGACGGTGGATGGCGTCGCCTTCTATCAGGTGTTCGATGCCGCCAAGGCGAGCTACGAGGTGTCGAACCTCAATCAGGCCATCGTGACGCTGACCATGACCAACATCCGTTCGGTGATGGGCGCGATGGACCTGGACCAGGTGCTGTCGCATCGCGACGAGATCAACGAGCGTCTGCTGCGCGTCGTGGACGCCGCGGTGTCACCGTGGGGTCTCAAGGTCAACCGCATCGAGATCAAGGACATCGTGCCGCCGGCCGACCTCGTTCAGGCGATGGGCCGGCAGATGAAGGCCGAGCGCGAGAAGCGTGCGGACATTCTGCAGGCGGAAGGCCAGCGGCAGTCGGCGATCCTGAAGGCCGAGGGTCAGAAGCAGTCGCAGATTCTCGAAGCCGAAGGCCGCAAGGAGGCCGCGTTCCGCGACGCCGAGGCGCGCGAGCGCTCCGCCGAAGCTGAAGCCAAGGCGACGCAGATGGTGAGCGAAGCGATTGCGAAAGGCGACGTCGCCTCGTTGAACTACTTCATCGCCGACAAGTACATCAAGGCGTTCGGCCAGCTTGCCAACTCGCCGAATCAGAAGGTTGTGATGCTGCCGCTGGAAGCGACCAGCATGCTGGCATCGCTGGCCGGCATCGGCGAGATCGCCAAGGCCACGTTCGGCGAAAGCGCGGCCTCGGCAGCGGCCGCCGCGCGGCGCGGCTCGGTGCCATCAGCGGGTGCGCCGGTGCCACCCGTTCCGCCGCAGCGGTAGGGCAAGCGAGGGAGCGATCAATGACCGAGATGTTCGTCTCGCTGGGCACCTGGAACTGGCTGATCTTCGGCCTCATCCTGATGGCGCTCGAATTGCTGGCGCCGGGTGTGTTCCTGTTCTGGCTTGGACTCGCCGCATTCCTCGTCGGCGTGCTGTCCTTCGTTTTTCATCCGGCGTGGCAGACGCAGATCCTGCTGTTCGCGATCTTTGCAGTCGCCGCGGTCCCGTTGTGGCGGCGGCTGGCGCGGCCGAAGCCCGGCGCCAACAACAGCCCGTTTCTCAACAAGCGCGCCGATGCGCTGGTCGGACGCGTGTGCACGCTGGAGAAACCGATCGTGGACGGCATCGGCACGGTGCGGGTCGACGATACGGTGTGGCGTGTCGCCGGGCCCGATGCACCGGCGGGCAGCCGCGTCAGGATCGTGCAGGCCGACGGCGCAAGCCTCACCGTGGCGGCGGTATGATCGCCGCCGTTGCTTCCCGCTGGCTCCATCGCTCGGCGAACGCGTGCAGCGGCGTCAGTGTGGCAAGCAACTCCTGACCGCTCGCTGTCAGGCCGTAGCCGCCCGCGGGATTGAGCGCGAGCCATCCGGCCTCGCGCATTTCGGCGACCCGCGACTGGATCACGGTCGGTGAGGCGTCGTCGCAGGCTTCGCGCAACGCACGCGAGGTCAGCGTTTGCTCGCGCAACTCCCACAGGATTCGCAGCGTCCAGCGCCGGCCGAGCAGGTCGAGCAGCGCCATGATCGGCCGTCCGGTCCGCGAGCCGCGCACAGCCTTGCCGGCCGAAAGTGCCGATCCTGCCGTTTTGCGCTGCCTTGGGTTTGCCCCATGCTTTCTGGCCGCCATTTTCGCCATCGAAATCCTGTTGCCAAATGCTACATAAAATGTAGCGTATCGCTACGATTATTGTAGCAAGGGAGTCCGCCGATGTCACGGATCGCGCCGCTCGAGCCGCCGTATGACGTTGATATCCAGGCCCAATTCGACCGCATCATGCGCGGCGCGCCGCCGCTGATGCTGTTCCGCGTCATCGCAGGCAATGCCCGCGCCTGGGAGAAATTCCGCGCCGGCAGCCTGCTCGACCGCGGCCCGCTATCGTTGCGCGAACGTGAGATCGTCATTGACCGCACCTGTGCGCTGACGAAATGCGAATACGAATGGGGCGTGCATGTCGCGACGTTCGCCGCAGCGGCGCATCTCAGCGATGAGCAGGTGCGTGCGACTGTGATGGGCGACGCCCATTCCGCGTGCTGGTCGCCGGCGGAGCAGGCGCTGATCGCCGCCGTCGATGCGTTGCATCACCGCGCCACCCTCAGCGCGGATGAGTTCGCGGCGCTGGCGGCGCACTATGACGATGCGAAGATCTTCGAGATCATCCTGCTGTGCGGCTTTTATCGCACCGTGTCCTGTCTCGCGAACGGTCTGGATCTGCCGCTGGAAACGAAAGCCGCGCGCTTTCCGCGGAAGGATGCCGCGTGAACCGGGCTGCGCTCAGGCCACGCCTGCACGCAGCAGGTCGTGCAGATGCACGATGCCGGCCGGCTTTTTCCCGTCGGTCACGATCAGCGCGGTGATCTTCGAGGAATTGAGGATTTCCAGCGCCTCGCTCGCCAGCATGTCGCGGCCGATGGTTTTGGGATTTCTGGTCATGACGTCATCGACCAGCGCCGTCATCAGGTCGGGGCGCATGTGACGGCGCAGGTCGCCGTCGGTGACGATGCCGACGATTTGGCCATGGCCGTCCACGATGCCGACGCAGCCAAAGCCCTTCGATGTCATCTCGACCAGCGCATCGGACATTTTTGTGCCGAGCGGTTTCAGCGGAACGGCGTCGCCGCTGTGCATGAGATCGCGGGTGTATTTCAGTAGTGCCCCGAGCTTGCCGCCCGGATGC
>JBQCIZ010000409.1:0-2481 GCA_051953235.1 Nitrobacter sp.
GAGATGGTGATGCCGGGGGACAACATCGCGATGGAAGTGCACCTGATCGTGCCGATCGCGATGGAAGAGAAGCTGCGCTTCGCCATCCGCGAAGGCGGACGTACCGTCGGCGCAGGCGTCGTCGCCAGCATCATCGAGTAAGAAACGATCCGTCGCATGCCCGGCCGCGAGGTCGGGCATTCACGACCTCTTTGACTATCGACGTGGATGACCGGACTGACCGGTCGTGACGGACAAGAAAGAAGCGGCAATGAACGGCCAGAATATTCGCATTCGTCTCAAGGCGTTCGACCATCGGATTCTCGATACGTCGACCCGCGAGATCGTGAACACTGCGAAGCGCACCGGAGCTCAGGTCCGCGGACCGATCCCGCTGCCGACGCGCATCGAGAAGTTCACGGTCAACCGTTCGCCGCACGTCGACAAGAAGAGCCGCGAGCAGTTCGAGATGCGCACGCACAAGCGCCTTCTCGACATCGTCGATCCGACCCCGCAGACCGTCGATGCCTTGATGAAGCTCGACCTGGCCGCCGGCGTCGACGTCGAGATCAAGCTCTGAGATTTTTGAATTAGGTTCGCGACCAGCGACCAGAAAGAACAGGATACGCCGATGCGCTCCGGAGTGATCGCACAAAAGGTCGGGATGACACGGGTCTTCACGGAGACCGGTGAGCATATCCCTGTGACCGTGCTGAAGCTGGGCAATTGCCAGGTGCTGGGTCATCGCACCAAAGACAAGAACGGCTACGTCGCGCTGCAGCTCGGTTCGGGCTCGCGCAAGACGGTGTACATGCCGAAGGCGGAGCGCGGCCAGTTTGCCGTCTCCAAGGTCGAGCCGAAGCGCAAGGTCGCGGAATTCCGCGTCAGCGAGGATGCGCTGATCCCCGTGGGCGCCGAAATCACCGCCGACCACTTCGTAGCCGGCCAGTTCGTCGACGTCACCGGCACCTCGGTCGGTAAGGGTTTTGCCGGCGGCATGAAGCGCTGGAATTTCGGCGGTCTGCGCGCCACCCACGGTGTGTCGGTGTCGCATCGTTCGATCGGTTCGACCGGTGGACGTCAGGACCCCGGCAAGACCTTCAAGAACAAGAAGATGCCCGGCCACATGGGCGTCGATCGCATCACCACGCTCAATCTGCGCGTCGTGCAGACCGACGTGGAGCGCGGCCTGATCCTCGTCGAGGGCGCCGTTCCCGGCTCCAAGGGCGGCTGGATCGCGGTGCGCGATGCGGTGAAGAAGCCGTTGCCGAAGGAAGCTCCGAAGCCCGGCAAGTTCAAGGTCGCCAATGGCGGCGAGCAAGCCGCGGAAGCGCCGGCCGAGAAGGAGGGCGCATAATATGGAACTGAACGTCACCACCCTCGAAGGCAAGGCCGCCGGTTCGGTCCAGCTGTCGGACGAGATTTTCGGTCTCGAGCCGCGCAAGGATCTGATCCAGCGCTGCGTCAACTGGCAGCTCGCGAAGCGCCAGGCCGGCACGCACAAGGCCAAGGGCCGTGCGGAAGTCTGGCGCACCGGCAAGAAGATGTACAAGCAGAAGGGCACCGGCGGTGCCCGTCACGGTTCGGCCCGCGTGCCGCAATTCCGTGGCGGTGGCCGTGCGTTCGGTCCGGTCGTTCGCAGCCATGCGCATGACCTGCCGAAGAAGGTGCGCGCGCTCGCGCTGCGCCATGCGCTCTCGGCCAAGGCCAAGGACGGCGGTCTGATCGTGATCGACAACGCCGATCTGAAGGATGCCAAGACCAAGGCGCTGATGGGGCACTTCTCGGGTCTCGGCCTGACCAGCGCGCTGATCGTTGACGGTGCCGCGGTTCACGCCGGTTTCGCCACCGCGGCGCGCAACATCCCCAACATCGACGTGCTGCCGATCCAGGGCATTAACGTCTATGACATCCTGCGTCGCCAGAAGCTCGTTCTGACCAAGGCGGCGATCGATGCGCTGGAGGCGCGCTTCAAATGACCACCATCGATCCGCGCCACTACGACGTTATCGTGTCCCCCGTCATTACGGAGAAGGCCACGGTTGCGTCCGAGCATAACAAGGTCGTCTTCAAGGTCGCGGCCAAGGCCACCAAGCCGGAGATCAAGGAAGCGGTCGAGAAACTGTTCGACGTCAAGGTCAAAAGCGTGAACACGCTGGTGCGCAAGGGCAAGACGAAGGTCTTCCGCGGTCAGTTCGGTTCGCAGTCGGACGTCAAGCGCGCTGTCGTGACCCTCGAAGAGGGCCACCGCATCGACGTCACCACCGGTCTGTAAGGTTTTACGACGATGGCATTGAAAACATACAATCCCACGACGCCCGGCCAGCGCCAGCTGGTCATGGTCGATCGTTCGGCCCTCTACAAGGGCAAGCCGGTCAAGGCGCTCACTGAGGGCAAGCTCGGAAAGGGCGGCCGCAACAACACCGGCCGAATCACCGTGCGCTTCCGTGGCGGCGGCCACAAGCAGGCCTACCGCAACGTCGATTTCAAGCGCGGGAAGGC
>JBQCIZ010000410.1:0-4978 GCA_051953235.1 Nitrobacter sp.
GTCTTCAGCGGCGGGATGCCGTTGAAGGCCACCGACGAGTAGGTCGAGGTATACGCCCCGGTGCCCTCGATCAGCAGCTTGTCGCCGATCTCGAGCGTCACCGGCAGCGGATACGGCGACTTCTCGTACAGCACGTCGGCCGAGTCGCAGGTCGGGCCGGCCAGCACGCAGGGCGTCATCTCGGCGCCGTCGTGCGGCGTCTTGATGGCGTAGCGGATCGACTCGTCCATCGTCTCGGCGAGACCGCCGAACTTGCCGATGTCGAGATAAACCCAGCGCACCTCGTCCTCGTCGCTCTTCTTGGAGATCAGAACGACTTCGGTCTCGATGATGCCGGCGTTGCCCACCATGCCGCGGCCCGGCTCGATGATCGTCTCCGGAATCTGGTTGCCGAAGTGCTTGCGCAGCGCACGGAAGATCGAACGGCCGTACTGCACGACCGGCGGCACATCCTTCAGGTACTTGGTCGGGAAACCGCCGCCCATGTTGACCATGGACAGGTTGATCCCCCGCTCCGCGCAGTCGCGGAACACCTGCGAGGCCATCGCCAGCGCACGGTCCCACGCCTTCACCTTGCGCTGCTGCGAGCCGACATGGAACGAGATGCCCACCGGCTCCAGGCGCAGGCGCTTGGCAAGGTCGAGCACGTCGACCGCCATCTCCGGGTCGCAGCCGAACTTCCGCGACAGCGGCCACTCGGCGCCGGCGCAGTCGTACAGTATGCGGCAGAACACCTTCGCAGCCGGCGCGGCGCGGGCGATCTTCTCGACCTCGGCGGTGCAGTCCACGGCGAACAGGCGGATGCCGAGCGCGTAGGCGCGCGCGATATCGCGCTCCTTCTTGATGGTGTTGCCGAAGGAGATGCGGTCCGGCGTCGCGCCGGCGGCCAGCGCCATCTCGATCTCGGCGACCGTCGCGGTGTCGAAGCACGAGCCCATCGAGGCGAGCAGGCTCAGCACCTCGGGCGCCGGGTTCGCTTTCACGGCGTAGAACACGCGGCTATCCGGCAGCGCCTTCGCAAAGGTCTGGTAGTTGTCGCGCACGACCTCGAGGTCGACCACGAGGCACGGCTCGGTGTCGCGGCCCTCGCTGCGGCGGTTGCGCAGGAATTCCTGAATACGTTCGGTCATAGCACTTCTCCCAAACGGTCCAGCGACGGACTCGTTCAAAATGATTTTCGGCGTGAGCGCTCTGGCGATGCCGCACGATGGAGACGCGACAAGGCCTCGAACTCAAACCGAACTGTGCTGCCGTGGATTGGTTGGGAAGGATCCCGCCCGCACACCTGGCAATGAAGGACAAGCCTTTTCAGTAGCCCGCGCCGGCGGTGGAAGGCCGGTAGAGACCAAAAAAGCCCGATCCGTCGTTGCTTTAAGTCGCGTCCCCCGTTGAGAGCGGAGTACGCCGGTTCGCCTCCGGCTGTCAGTCACGGTTGCAAGGAGCGAAGTCGCCTTCAACGGCATCCCTTGGAGAGAGATGCTGGCCTCCCAGTCTCGATCGATCCGACCGACTTGAGCGACCCTCGGCTTCTTCATCCCTTGGCGGCTGTCCGGCCTCTTGTCCGGATACCTACCGACTGACACACGACCACAGGCACGTGCGAAATTGGGCAGGACGGGAAATAAGTCTTTTGACTCTGCTTCGCAACAATTTTTTTCAATCGCGGCGGAGTTTCCCCACGATGCGGTCAATATGCCGCGCTCGCGCGCGCCGAAGATGAACGGATGTTAAAAGTGTTTAACGAAACGTGAGCGCGGCGCTTGTGGACGAGGCGAGGTTAGCCCTGTGCCGCAGGCGTTTCCGTCACGCGCGCCGGACGAAGGGCTCGATGCGCTGCGCGCCGCGGACGAAGTTCACCATCACGAACACGCCGATCGCGAACAGCACCGCCTGGAGGATATGCGCCTCCAGGTCGTTGAGCCCGAACAGGATGGCGAGCGCCCAGCCGCCGGCGAAGGCGGCGCCGAACACTTCCGCGCCGATCAGGATCGCAGCCGAGATCACGGTGACGACGCTGGGCCAGGCGATCTGGCGGGGAGCGGAGGAGGCGGGTTGCGAGCTCATGTCCTGGGTCCTGTTGCGGGCGGCAATCTCTCCGAAAATGCCCGCCGCGGCAAGCGGCAAAGGCCTAAAAAAGCCCCTCCCCATGCTATATCTCCAGGTAGCCGCAGGTGCGGCAAAACGGGCAAAAACAGGATTTGTATGTCAGACACGCCTCAATCTCCGGCCGCTTCCTCCGGCGCTGATAATCCGCTGCTGAAGCCGTGGCAGACGCCGTTCGAGACGCCGCCGTTCGGGGAGATCGCGCCGGAGCATTTCCTGCCTGCGTTCGAGCAGGCCTTTGCCGACCATGCCGCCGAGGTCGCCGCCATCACCCACGACCCGTCGGCGCCGGACTTCGCCAACACGATCACGGCGCTGGAACGCTCGGGCAAGCTGCTCGCGAAGGTTTCGGCGGTGTTCTACAACCTGGTGTCGGCGCACTCCAACCCGGCGCTGCTCGCAATCGACTCCGACGTCTCGTTGCGGATGGCGCGGCACTGGAACCCGATCATGATGAATGCGGTGCTGTTCGGCCGCATCGTGCAGCTCCACGAGAACCGCGCCTCGCTCGGATTGACGCCGGAGCAG
The DNA here is from genome assembly GCA_051953235.1 of Nitrobacter sp. GTDB lineage: Bacteria > Pseudomonadota > Alphaproteobacteria > Rhizobiales > Xanthobacteraceae > Nitrobacter. The sequence continues at coordinate 2,632 of JBQCIZ010000410.1, forward strand.
TTGCGGCTGCTGGAGCGGACCTACACCCGTTTCCACCGCGCCGGCGCCGGCCTCGATGAGGCCGCCAAGGCGCGGATGGCCGAGATCAACGAGCGGCTGGCGCATCTCGGCACGAGCTTCAGCCACCATCTGCTCGGCGACGAGCAGGACTGGTTCCTGGAGCTCGGCGACAACGATCTCGACGGCCTTCCCGAGAGTTTCGTCGCGGCGGCGGGCGCGTCGGCCGAGGAGCGCGGGCTGCCCGGCAAGGCCATCGTCACCACCTCGCGTTCCTCCATGGAGCCGTTCCTCAAGAGCTCCACGCGCCGCGACCTGCGCGAGAAGGTCTACAAGGCCTTCACCGCGCGCGGCGACAATGGCAACGCCAACGACAACAACGAGACCATCGTCGAGATCCTCAAGCTCCGCGAGGAGAGCGCGAAGCTCTTGGGCTTCCCGACCTTCGCGGCCTATCGCCTCGAGGATTCCATGGCGAAGACGCCGGAAGCCGTGCGCGGCCTGCTGGAGCGGGTCTGGACGCCGGCCCGAGCCCGGGCGCTCGCCGATCGCGATGCCATGCAGGCGATGATCGCGGAGGAGGGCGGCAACTTCACGCTGGCGCCGTGGGACTGGCGCTACTACGCCGAAAAGCTGCGGCAGAAGACCGCCAATTTCGACGACGCCGCGATCAAGCCCTATCTGACGCTGGACGGCATGATCGCCGCCGCCTTCGACTGTGCGAGACGCCTGTTCGGCGTCACCTTCTCCGAGCGCAAGGACATCCCGGTCTGGCATCCGGACGTCCGGGTCTGGGAGGTCAAGGATGCCCAGGGCAGGCATCAGGCGCTGTTCTATGGCGACTACTTTGCCCGCGCCTCGAAACGCTCAGGCGCGTGGATGACCTCGCTGCGCGATCAGCAGAAGCTCGACGGCGACGTGGCGCCGCTGGTGCTCAACATCTGCAACTTCGCCAAGGGCGCGGAAGGCCAGCCCGCGCTGCTGTCGCCGGATGACGCGCGCACCCTTTTCCACGAGTTCGGCCACGGTCTGCATGGCATGCTTTCCAACGTGACCTATCCCTCGCTGTCGGGCACGTCGGTATTCACGGATTTCGTAGAGCTGCCCTCGCAGCTCTACGAGCACTGGCAGGAGCAGCCGCAGGTGCTGCGCCAGTTCGCGAAACACTACCAGACTGGCGAACCGTTGCCCGACGATCTGCTGCAGCGTTTCCTCGCCGCGCGAAAGTTCAATCAGGGTTTTGCGACGGTGGAATTTGTGGCTTCCGCGCTGATCGATCTCGAGTTCCACAGCCAGCCGGCGTCGGCGAGCCGTGACGTGCGAGCCTTCGAGCGCGCCGAGCTCGAGAAGATCGGGATGCCCGCGGAGATTTCGCTGCGGCACCGGCCGACCCAGTTCGGCCACATCTTCTCCGGCGACCACTACGCGTCGGGATATTACAGCTACATGTGGTCGGAGGTGATGGACGCCGATGCATTCGGCGCCTTCGAGGAGGCCGGCGACATCTTCGATCCGGCGACCGCGAAGCGGCTGCACGACGACATCTATTCATCGGGCGGCTCGCGCGATCCCGAAGAGGCCTACATCGCGTTCCGCGGCCGCGAACCGGAGCCCGATGCGCTGCTGCGCCGTCGCGGGCTGCTGGACACACCGGCGGCAGCGTGAGCGGAGAACCCATGGCCACATACACCGCCGACATCGAATGGACGCTCGCGCCCGGCGACGACTTTCGCAGCGGCCGCTACAGCCGCGGCCACACCGTGAGTTTCGACGGCGGCATCACCGTGCCGGCCTCGGCCTCGCCCCATGTGGTCGGCAAATGGGCGGTCAAGGAGGCCGTCGATCCCGAGGAGATGCTGGTCGCCGCGCTGTCCAATTGCCACATGCTGACGTTCCTGCATCTGGCGCGGCTCGCCGGCTTCGACATCGCGTCCTATCGCGACCATGCCGAGGGCGTGATGGAGGAGATCGCACCCGGCCGTCAGGCGGTCACGCAGGTAACGCTGAAGCCCGACATCGCGTGGTCGGGTGATGCGCCCGACGTGGCGCGGCTCGCACAACTGCATCACGAGGCGCACGAGACCTGCTTCATCGCCAACTCCGTCAAGACCAAAGTCACCATCGTCTGATTTTGCGCATTGTCGTCGCTGATTGCGCAACGCATCTAGCCCGTCAAACCAGCCAGTGCCGGATCAGCGGCAGGAAGAAGATCCCGGCGTTGATGACGAAGCCCACGTTCCAGAGGATCGATCGCAGCGTCGGCCGGTCGCCGAGATAGGTCAGCACGTACGCGGCACGAACCAGAAGGAACAGCACCGCAAGCTCGTCGATCAGGTGCTGGGGCGCGACG
>JBQCIZ010000411.1:0-2916 GCA_051953235.1 Nitrobacter sp.
TCCGGATTGTCGCCGCGCTCGCGCGACTTCTGCAACTCCTCCTGCGAGCACAGATAGGCCCACACGGTGTCGTCGAACTGCAGGTAGCGGCAGCCTGCGTCATAGAACGCCTTCACCGCCTTGCGATAGGTCTTGGCGAGATCCTCGAAGAACAGTTCGAGATCGGGATAGATGTCCTTCGAGATCAGCTTGCGGCCGCCACGGAAATGCAACACCGCCGGCGACGGGATCGTCATCTTCGGCGTCACATGCGCAGTCTCGCACTGCTTCTTCAGAAAGCGGAAATGATCGAGCATCGGATGGTTGTCGGGAAAATCCAGCTTGCCGACCACGCGGATGGCGTCGTGACGGGTCTGCACGCCGGCGAACTGAATGCCAACATCGGGATGAAACAGCTCGCAACCGGTGAGCTTGGCCAGAAAATCGAAATGCCACCACGAGCGGCGGAATTCGCCGTCGGTCGCGAGCTTCAATCCGATCGAGGCCTGCTTGTGCACCACCTTCTCGATTTCGAGATCTTCCGCCTTGCGCAGGTCGTCCGCCGTGATCTCGCCCTTTTCGAGCTTGGCGCGCGCCTCCTTAATGCGCAGCGGCCGCAACAGGCTGCCCACTTCATCGGCACGGAACGGCGGTTTGGTCCTCAACATCGTGTCACTCCCAATGGCAAATCGAATGGCCACACAGGCCGGCGATCAGTGTTTCGCTGCTCCGCCCGATACGCCAAGAAAGCGCTCGAGCGTGGCAGGATCGGCCTTCAGCGCGTGGCTTGGCGCATCGTGAACAATAGCGCCGCGCTCCAATATCACAACCCGGTCGGCGAGACCGAGAACCTTCTGCGCGTTCTGTTCGACGATGACCGAGCAGATGCCTCCGGCGCGGGTGATCTTGCCGAGCGCCGCCAGCAATTCCTCGACGATGATGGGGGCCAAGCCTTCGGTCGGCTCATCGAGCAGCAGCACACGCGGATTGAGCGTCAACGCCCGGCCGATCGCCAGCATCTGCTGCTCGCCGCCCGAGAGCTGGTTGCCGAAATTGCTGCGGCGTTCCTTCAGCCGCGGAAACATCTCGTAAACCCTGTCCACGGTCCACGGTCCAGGCTGCGCGACCGCGGTCATGTTCTCCTCGACCGTCAGCGAGCGGAAGATGTTGCGTTCCTGGGGCACCCAGCCGATCCCGGCGCGGGCGCGCTGGTCGGGCCTGAGCGCCGTAATATCCCTGTCGCCAAGCCTGATGCTGCCGCCAAACCGCCGCGTCGCGCCGACGATCGAATTGATCAGCGTGGTCTTGCCGGTGCCGTTGCGGCCGAGCAGCGCCAGCACCTGGCCCTCCCCCAGACTGAGCGTCATCCTGGGCAGCACCACGGCCTGGCCGTAACCGGCACGCAGGCCGTCGATGGTCAAAAGATCAGGCATCGGCGCCCTCGCCGAGATAAACCGCCTTGACGCGCGGATCGCGCGCCACCTCATCCGGCGCGCCTTCGACCAGAAGCGCACCGGACACCAGCACCGAAATCCGGTCGGCGAAGGAGAAAACGAGGTCCATGTCATGCTCGATCAGGAGCACGGTCACATCGCGCGGCAATGCCGCCACCGCCGCCAGAATGTCGTGCCGTTCGCTTTCGGGAACACCGGCGGCGGGTTCGTCGAGCAGCAGCACGCGCGGCTTTGTCGCGATCGCCACGGCGATTTCCAGCAAGCGCTGCTTGCCATAGGGCAGCGTGGCGGTGCGCTCGTTCATGACATCGAGCAGATGGAAGCGGGCAAGGTTTTCGGCGATCTCGTCGTTGACATCGCTGCGCGTGCCCATGCGCCGCCACCAGTCGCCGCCGTGGCCGAGCCGCTCGGCCACCGCGAGGCCCACAGTCTCGAGCGGCGTCAGGTCGGGATAAAGCTGGTTGATCTGGAAGGTGCGCGACAAGCCCCGCAGCACGCGCTCGTGCACGGGAAGATCGGTGATGTCATGGCCCTCGAGCTGAATGCGGCCGCTGTTCGGCTTCAGTACCCCGGTCAGGAGATTGATGACGGTGGTCTTGCCGGCGCCGTTCGGCCCGATCAGCGCGTGACGGGCGCCAGCCTCGATCTGCAATGACAAATTCTGCGTCACGGCGAGGCCACCGAACTGCTTGTTCAAGCCGATGGTTTCCAGCGCGATCATGGCGCGTCTCCGCTGGCAACCGAAGCAGGAGCCTTGCGGCCGAATTGCCGTGCCGCGCGGCGCGGCAACCACATCACCCAGCGATGCAACCGCTCACGTCCCACCATCACAACGACCACGAATACGAGGCCGATCCAGAACATCCAGTATTGCGGCGTGATCGACGAGAAGAAGTCCTGCAGCACCTTGAACACGACCGCGCCGATCAGCCCGCCGTAGAGATAGCCGGTGCCGCCAAGCACCAGCACCAGCATCAGATCGGCGGAACGCTCGAACGAGAACACGTCGAGCGAGGCGAGTGCCGTGGTCTGCGTGAACACCGCACCGGCGACGCCCGCATAGAACGCGGCCAGCGTGTAGATCGCGATCAGTCGCCGGTTGACGGGAATGCCGATGGCCGCCGCGCGCAGCGGATTGTTGCGGATCGCGCGCAGCGACAACCCGAACGGCGAATGGACAATGCAACGCGCCAGCAGGAACAGCACGAACAGCACCGCGAGGCTGTAGAAGAACCCGACCTTGCCGAAGATGTCGAAGGCGAACAGCCCGAAGATCGGCTGAATCACGATGCCTTGCAGGCCGTCCGTGCCACCGGTGATGTCGGAAAATTTTTCGGCGAGCGCTTCCAATAACAGCGCAATGCCGAGCGTCACCATCAGGCGGGTGAGATCCACGCCGCGGATGACGAGAAAGCTCGTGAAGAACCCGAGCACAGCCGCGATCAGACCCGACGCGATCAGCGCCAGAACCGGCTCGGGGATA
>JBQCIZ010000412.1:0-9178 GCA_051953235.1 Nitrobacter sp.
CCCTTGCTTCCCTCTCCCCTTGTGGGAGAGGGTGGCGAGCATCGTGAGATGCGAGCCGGGTGAGGGGTATTCTCGCTGAAGACACCCCTCACCCGCCTTCGATGCTTCGCATCTCAGGCACCCTCTCCCACAAGGGGAGAGGGGAAGGAAAGTCCGCCTGAGGAACCCATGACCGACAACAAAACCCGCATCACCGTTCTCGACGAACTGCTCAACGAGCGCTACTCCGTGCGCGCGTTCAAGCCCGATCCGGTGCCGCGCGACACGATCGAACACGTGTTGCGCACCGCACAGCGCACGGCGTCGTGGTGCAACAGCCAGCCGTGGCAGGTGGTGGTCGTGAGCGGCGAAGCGAAGGAGACCTTTCGCAAGGCTCTCTATGCCGAAGCGGCGTCCGGCGCGTCGCACGCCAGCGACTTTCCGCCGCCGCGCGAATATCTCGGCGTCTATCTCGAGCGCCGCCGCGAGAGCGGCTTTCAGCTCTACAACACGCTCGGCATCGCGCGCGGCGATAAGGCGGCCTATGCGAAGCAGGCGTTGGAGAACTTCAATTTCTTCGGCGCGCCGCATGTCGCCATCATCCATTCCACGGAGGCGCTCGGCGTTTATGGCGCGGTGGATTGCGGCGGTTACGTCGGCAACTTCATGCTGGCGGCGCAGGCGCTCGGTCTCGGGACCATCCCGCAGGCGGCGCTCGCGTTTCACTCCGCCTTCATCCGGAAATACTTCGATCTCGCCGATGATCGCCGCGTGGTTTGCGGCATCTCTTTTGGATTTGCTGACCACGGCCACAAGGTGAACAGCTACCGCACCTCGCGCGCCAGCGTGGCGGATACGGTGACGTTTGTGGGATAGGGCGGTAGCCGCGAGCGTCTCTTCCCCTCTCCCCTTGTGGGAGAGGGTAGCGAACATCGCGAGATACGAGCCGGGTGAGGGGTATTCTCGCTGAAGACACCCCTCACCTGCCCTCGCTTCGCTCAGGCACCCTCTCCCACAAGGGGAGAGGGGAAGAAATCAGAATCGTGGGGCGCGTTTCTCCTTGAACGCCACGACGCCTTCCTTGATCTCGTCGCCGCGCATGCTGTCGCGGGCGCGGCGGTCGGCGGCTTTCTCGTCCAGTTCGCCATGGGCGAATTCGTTGATCGCCTGCTTCATGCCGCGCATCGCTACCGGCGCGTTGCTTGCCAGAGTCGTGGCCAGTGCGTCGACCTCGCGGTCGAGTGCCTCGGTGGTCGCCATGCCGGTGAGATATCCGATGCGCAGCATCTCCTGCGCGTCGATCTTTTGTGCCGTGAGGAACAGTTTCTTGGCGTTGTTGACACCGAGGCGCGTGACGTAGCGTTTGATCCCGTTCGTATAGTAGTGCAGCCCGAGCCGCGCCGCCGGCATGAACATCTCACAGGTGTCGACGCCGATGCGGAAATCGCAGGCCAGCGCCAGATCGGTCGCGCCGCCATAGACGCCGCCATTGAGCCGGCAGATCGTCGGCAGCGCGAGATCCTCGAGCCGGTTGGCGACCACCTCGAAGGCGGAGCCGGCGCTGTCCTCGCTGGGCTTTGAGACGGCACGCTCGGCGAGGTTGCCGAGATCGAAGCCGGCGCTGAAGGCGCGGCCCGTGCCCGTCAGCACCAGCACCCGGATCGCCGGATCGGCCTCGATCCGGCCGAACAGCTCCATTAGCGCCGCGAGGTCGTCCGGCTGCAGCCGGGTGAGATGCTTCGGCCGGGTGAGCCGGATGGTCGCGCGCGGGCCGTCGATCTCGAGCACCGGCGTCGTTGCGGGTTCGGCTGTCTCCGGCATGCTGGCTCCTGATGGCGGGTTGATTGTGCGGGCGATGCCGCGCGGAAGGCCCTTGAGTTCGCGCCATTCGGCTCCCGCGTCAATGGCGCCGGGCCCGGGCGGAATTTTTGGCGGGGAGAGCGGATATAATCCCGTATAATGGCTGTCGTCGGCCCGGTATATCCCGGTGACGCCGCTCCGGCGGCCGGCATTTGTGACCGGGGCTGGCTGTCTCGATTGCCGCAAAAGTCATCACCTCAGGAAACTGGCTGGATCGCCATGGACACATCACATTTAGCCGAACACGTCGGAGCCATCGGCAGCCTCGCCGCCTCGGTCTTCGTGGTCGCCACCTACACCATGCGGACGATGATTCCGCTGCGCGTCTTCGGCATGCTGACCAATCTCGTGCTGATGATCACGGCGATCCCGTTCCACAGCTTCCTGCAGTTCGGACTGCATGCCGGGCTGTTCTGCCTCAACGGCTATCGCCTGCATCAGATGCTGCAGCTCGTGCGCGACGTGAAGAAGTCCGTCAACAGCGACCTGTCGATGGACTGGCTGAAGCCGTTCATGACCGAACGCAAATGCGAGACCGGCGAAATGCTGTTCTACAAGGACGAGAAAGCCGAGACGATGCTCTACATCGTCAGCGGCCGCTATCGCCTCGTCGAGTCCGGCATCGAGCTCCCGGTCGGTGCCATCGTCGGCGAGCTCGGCATGCTGTCGCCCACCAACCAGCGCACCCAGTCGCTGGAATGCATCGAAAGCGGCACGGTGCTCAGCGTCAGCTATCGTCAGGTGGAAGAACTCTACGTCCAGAATCCGGAGTTCGGATTCTACTTCCTGCGGCTCGCCAGCGCGCGGCTGTTTCAGAACATCGGAAAGCTCGAAGAGCGGCTTGCGGAATACGGCGCCGCGCCCGCCGCACCCATGGCGTCACACCCGGCATGAATTTTGGAATTCCCAAAGTCACCGGAATTCTCGCGGCGACTCGTTCGATCTTCGCGGACGTGCTCGGCGACGACAATACACCAATGCCGGTGCTGCCGGCCGGATTGCCCGACGCGGTGCGGCCGCTTGCGGCCGAGGGCGTGCGCCGCCTGACCGACTATCAGGGACCGGGCTACGCCCAGCTCTACGTCGATCGTCTCCGGCGTTTCGTCGGACGCCGCAACCTCGATGCCGCGGTGTTCGCCGAGATCGCGCGGCTGATGACGATGCGCATGGCCTACGACGACGCCATCGAGATGGCGCAACTGCAGTTGGCGGCGGCTCAATCCGGCCGCGGCGTGCCGCCCGTCGCCGTCCGCAAGCTGCGCCTCGACGAAATGGTGTCGTCGCTGCCGGAGATGGTGGCCGATCCCGTGCTGTGGGTGCTTGAATACATGGGGTGGCTGCACCTGCCGGTAACGCGGCGGTTCAGCGCGGCCAGCCGCCTCAGTTTGCGCCGCCTGAAGATCGAGGCGTCGCTCAAGCGCTGGCGGCTGTCGTCCATCCGCTATGCAAGGGAGCGCGTCTGGGTTGAGCGCTGGCTGCACATGATCGACCGCGGCCTGACCAAACAGCCCGCCGCCGTGGCCGCCGTCGTTGCGACAGCCGAGATGGTGCAGGGCTATGGCGACGGCTACACGCAGAACCTACGGGACTGGAATTTGATCATCGACAACCTGGTCAAGCCGACATTCGACGGCGCGTTGTCGTGCCCCGATCTGGCCGGTGCCATCGCCGAGGCACGCGCCGCCGTGCGGCCAGATCCGCAGCAGGCGGTCCTGAAACGGGTCATTGCCGGAATCCGAACCCAGGCCGGAACCGGTTCTTAAATACCGGAAACGGCGCGCCTTTGCGCGCCGGTTTTAGCGCTCCGGATGCCGACGCGCCCTGAGGCGGTGGGCGCCCGACGGGCGTCTGCAGGGGGTGGCTGCCGCGGCTCCTTGTGCATTTCGCGATCGGCCGCAGGTGATTTCCCTTGCAGGAGATGTCATAAATATAGGCAACGGGCCCCGGCCGGTCCGGTCTGCGGAGACGTCCACCTGTACCTTGGTGTTAAGCCACTTCTGCGAGTCCATCATTAAAGGGCGTCCGCGTGCTGCTTCCCTCATTGTCGTCGTCGATCGCAGTGGGTCCGCTCGTTGGCTGGATGGTTGTGCTGACCGTCAAGCACGTGATCGCGGATTTCGTATTGCAAAGCTCTTGGATGGCGATCGGCAAGGATCAGAAGACCGGCTGGGCATTGCCGTTGCTCGCGCATTGTCTCGTGCACCTGGCGGTGGCGCTGGCGCTGATCCTGATCATCGCGCCGCGGTTCTGGTTCATCGCCTTCATCGACTTCGCGATCCACATCGTCGTCGACCGCGCCAAGGGCATCTGCGCCTCCACCTTCGAGGTGAACCAGGAGCATCAGCATCCGTGGTTCTGGACGCTGATCGGCGTCGATCAGGCGCTGCATCATCTCACCGGTTTCGGCCTGTCGATCGTGATGGCGGCGAACGCCTGACCGGCCGGTGTAAGGTTCGTCCGCTGGTGAATTGCGCTCGCGCCGATTGAGCGGCATTGTGCACCGACCGATCCCGTAAAAGCCGGATGCTGCGCGATGACCGACCAGCCGCTTGTGAAAAAATTCGTCGAGGTTCGTGGCCGCCGCATGGCCTATCACGAACGCGGCGAAGGTCCGCCGATCCTGTTCCTGCATGGCAATCCGACCTCGTCCTATCTGTGGCGCAATGTGATCCCCGAACTGGAGGGGCAGGGCCGGCTGATCGCGCCGGACCTGATCGGCATGGGTGATTCCGAGAAGCTGCCCAATCCCGGTCCCGACACCTACCGCTATGTCGTGCATCGCGATTTCCTGTGGGGCTTCATCGACAAGGTGATCGGTCCGGCGGAGTCGCTCGTGCTGGTGCTCCACGACTGGGGCTCCGCGCTCGGCTTCGACTGGGCCACCCAGCATCGCGGCCGTGTGCGCGGCATTGCGTACATGGAAGCGATCGTGCGTCCGATCGCGGGCTGGGAGGAATGGAGCCCGTCGGCGACGCCGGTGTTCCAGGGTTTTCGCTCCGACAAGGGCGAGAGCATGATCCTCGACCGCAATATCTTCGTCGAGCGCGTGCTGCCGGGATCGGTGCTGCGCAAGCTGACCGATGCCGAGATGGCCGAGTACCGGCGGCCATTCCTGAAGCGCGAGGATCGCTGGCCGACCTTGACGTGGCCGCGCCAGATCCCGATCGCGGGCGAGCCCGCCGATGTCGTCGAGATCGCCGCCGCCTATTCGCGCTGGATGTCCCTGAACGAAATGCCGAAGCTGTTCGTCAACGCCAACCCGGGCGCGATCCTGATCGGTCCGACGCGGGAATTCTGCCGGCGCTGGAAAAGCCAGACCGAGGTAACGGTGCCGGGGTCGCATTTCATCCAGGAGGACTCGGGCCCTGCCATCGGCCAGGCGATCGCCGACTGGATGATGGCCAACGCTCTGTAGCGGCGCGGTCACGGTTCCCGCCGGTTCCGATTCGCGGTGCGATTTCAAGAGCGTAGCGGAACGACCCGCCGGCGTAGTTAACCGCTCGTTAGGAAATTGCACGGCATCCTCACGATCGAGGAGAATCCCCATGTGGTCGAGCCGCGACGCCTTCGAGAACGATTTCTGTCCGGTCAAGGATGATTTGCTGGGCGCCATGTATCGTGCCAACGAGCATGGATTGCCGCAGCTCGTCGCCAGTGTTGCTCCGGATGTACGAGCGATGCTGGCGCTGTTCTGCTATCGCCGGAGTCATCTGCATGCGCTGGCGCTGTCGATCGCCGCGAGTTGCAGCGAGCGCGACCTGATCGCGTTGGGCGGCCGGGTCGGCTCGACGCTGTTCGCACTGTCGCGCGAGGCCCCGCAAGCGCAGTCGTCTCACGGCCACCGCAAGGGTATCACGCTGTCGACCAAACCGCTCAGCACGTTCAAGCCGTTCGATGATGAAATCGACGACGAGAACGTTGTGCTCGCCACAGCCTGACGTTCACTAAACTGTCGGACGTCGATGCCCGGCCGTAGCCTTTTCAGGCGCGGCCGGGCATTCGCATGTCAGGACGTTGTCGCGCGGCGTGCCGGTGCGTGTCCGTCATGTTGCGGCAGGTCGTCCGTGATTTCGAACCATGGCGCCTTGGAGCCGACGAAGATGTGCATCGACGGGCGGATCGTGGGCGCATCGGTGAGCGTTCCCATGGCGACATGGACGAAGGCGCCATCGCGCACCACCGAATAGAGCAGCGACCCGCAGGTGCCGCAGTGGGTATCGTTATTGTCGGCATCGCCCATGATCAGCAGACGATCCTCGCCTGCCGTCAGGCGCAGCCTGTCGCGCGCGATGCCGGCGAACGGCTTGAAGGCCGAGCCGGTGGTGCGCCGGCAATTCGAGCAATGGCAGTTCGCGGCGTAAGCGAATGCATCAGCCACAGCGTAGTGCACCGCGCCGCACATGCAGCGGCCGGCAAGGGTTTTCGGTTCGGTCATGGTCGGGATGCTCCGGCGCAGGACAGGGCGCGCACCGGCGGCAGTCCGAACCGCCGCCGCGCCATGTCGCATTCGACGTCGCCCGGCATGCAGGTCCGGCATACTTCCGGCCGCACCGCGTAAATTCCGCAAGCCGTTGATACGCCGATCTCGCCCGTGAGCGCCGAGCAGCGCTCGCCGTCGCAGCGCATGCCCGACAGTTTGTCGTTGACGAGTTTTTCTGGGATCAGGTCGAGCGCCGCGTCATCCTCGATGGTGAAGCGCGGCCAGTTGCGCGAATAGGCGCAACACGCGCCGCAGGACTGGCACAGGTCACTGGCATCGCTGGAAACGGCTGATGTCGTCATGTCGGAGGTTTAGCGCAGTTTTGATGCTGACGGAAACGCGTCATCGGGTGCTGCGAGCTCCCTCTCCCGCTTGCGGGGGAGGGTTTGGGAGGGGGCGGCGTCAAGTAGTGGTCAGTGAAAATGCCCCCACCCGACCGGCTTCGCTGCGCACCGCCGGTCGACCTCCCCCGCAAGCGGGAGAGGTGAGAAATCTCACGGTTCCTTCGGGAGTTCCCAGACCAGACTCTTGCGCCACTTGTTGCGCAGCGCCTCGCGCCGTTCCGGATATTTTTCGTCGAGATAATCCGCCGCGATCACGCGATCCGTCCGAAAACTGCGGAAGTCACTGCGCAGCTCGCACCATGCCGCGAGCAGCCGCACCGCCTCGAGGTAGCCGACCGCGATCGGCCAGATGGTGCGGCGGCTTTCGCGGCCCGGTTCGTCGCGATAGTGCAGAGTGATCTTCTTGCCGGCGTGAATATGCGCGCGAGTCTTCGCCATGTCGATGCGGTCGGGCTCGCGCCGCCAGTCGGGCCGGGCGCGGCTCGCCGGCTCCAATACGAAGGGACGCAGCCGCTCGGGCACGGTGTCGGCGATTTTTGCAATGAGATCCTCGGCGGCGCGGGCAAGCGCCGGATCGGCATGGCCCGCGACCCATTGCGCGCCGAGCACGGCGGCCTCGATTTCGTCGGGTGTCAGCATCAGCGGCGGCAGGTCGAACCCGCGCTCCAGCACGTAACCCATCCCGGCCTCGCCGCGGATCGGGATGCGCTGACCGATCAGCGTGGCGATGTCGCGATAGATGGTGCGCTTCGAGGTTTCCAGTTCCTCGGCGATGGCGTCGGCGGTCAGCGGTTGCCTTGCGCGCCGAAGCACCTGGATGATCTGAAACAGCCGGTCTGCGCGTCGCATCAGGGTTCTCGTGCTGTGAGCTCACTCACCATGCTGACAGAAGGTTGGCAGCAGGGGTTGGTTATACCGGGGCATCAAATCAATGAAAGGTTGTCCCGATGATTCGACATGACTTGAGACTGAGCAAGGGCCTTGGATGGGCCCGCAGCGCCCATTTGTGGACGCTCGAGCGCATGATTGCCGCCGATTTCGGTGGCGGCGATCTCCGCTGGGCCGCGGTTGCGTTTGCGTTGCGGGCTTTGCGCGCATTGCCGCCGTTCAAGAATGGAGCCGACGCAACGGAAGGCCGGGCCACCGGCCTTCCGGACGGCCGCCATTGGTCCTTCGCCTGCTGACACCACGCTGGCAGCAGCGCGCGGCTAGATTTCGGCATCATCTTTTTCGACATTTTCCTTGGGGAGCTTCGCATGATCACGCTGTATGGCCTCGGCGCCGGTTTCGGCCTGCCGGAAATCAGTCCCTTCGTCACCAAGACGGAAGTGCAGTTGAAGATGGCGGGGCTCGCCTATCGCAAGCAGCGGGCGATGCCGATGGAGTCGCCGAAGGGGCAACTGCCGTTCATCGCCGACGATGGCGAACGCATCGCCGATTCGACGTTCATTCGCACACATATCGAACGCAAGTACCGGTTCGATTTCGATGCAGGCCTCGATCCGTTGCAGCGTGCCCAGATGTGGTCCTGCGAGCGCATGATCGAGAGTCATATCTATTGGGGGGTGGTTGGGGCGCGTTGGACCATCGAGGAGAATTTCAGCAAGGGGCCATCGCATTTCTTCGACGCCATGCCGGAGCATCTGCGCGACAAGGCGCGCGAGGATGCGCAGTTTCAGGTGGCGCAGAACTATCGTCTCGGCGGACTCGGCCGCCATGCACCGGGCGGCGACATCGATCTTGCGATGCGGTCGATCGAGGCGCTGTCGGTCCAGCTCGGCGGGAAACTCTATCTCGCCGGAAGCCAGCCCTGCGGCACCGATGCGACCGCGTTCGGCGTGCTTGCAGGGTTGCTGACACCGTTTTTCGAGTCCGAGCTGCGTCAACGCGCGTTGCGATTCACAAACCTCGCCGACTATGTCGATCGCATGATGGAGCTGTTTTACCCCGAGCACGGTGCGCTGCCGCGCGAGCAGGCGGCGTAGACGTCAGCCTACGTCATCCTGAGGTGCGAGCCCGCTTGGGCGAGCCTCGAAGGAGGACGGAATGCTTTTTCTTAAGCCATCCTTCGAGGCGCGCTGACCGCGCCAGAGCGCGGTCGGTAGCGCGCGCCTCAGGATGACGGCGATTGCGTGGCTATCTCCAATCCCTTCAGCGCCGCTACTTCCGCTTCCAGCTCCGCGATCCGCTCGTCGCGCGCCATCAAGGCGGCGGCGACATCGGCGGCGTCGAACTTCTGCGGAATGTGCTGGGAGCAGTTGGTGTCCCAGGCGGCGATCTTGAACACAATCACCTGCTCGGGTCGCGCGCGGTAGCCCTTCGGCATCAGGCTCGTCAGCAGCGCCGGATCGTCATCGATCATTCGCGCTTCACCCCAGATCTTGACCCGGCGGCGGTGTGCGAAATCCATCACGAAGATATGCGCCTTGGAATTCTCGCTGAGATTGCCCTGCGTGATGTATTGCCGGTTGCCGGCATAGTTGGCGAAGGCGAGGGTGTTCTTGTCGAGAATCCT
>JBQCIZ010000413.1:0-2131 GCA_051953235.1 Nitrobacter sp.
CCGATTACGGGATTCTCATCACGCGCACCGACCCCACCGTGCCGAAGCACAAGGGGCTCACCATGTTCTTCCTCGACATGAAGAGCGCCGGCGTGGAGATCAAGCCGATCAAGCAAGCCAACGGCCAGTCCGAATTCAACGAGGTGTATTTCACCAACGTGCGGATTCCCGACAGCCAGCGGCTCGGCGCGGTCGGCGACGGTTGGAACGTCTCGCTCACCACGCTGATGAACGAACGCATGTCGATCGGCGCGTCGGTGGCGACCGGCTTCCCCGAACTGTTCGACTATTGCAACGATCTCGTTATCGATGGCGCGCCGGCCATCGACGATCGTGCGGTGCGCGCGAAGCTCGCCAACTGGGCGGTGAAGGCGTCGGGCCTGAAATACACCGCGTTCCGTTCGATCTCGGCGCTGTCGCGCGGCGAGCGGCCGGGGCCGGAGAATTCCATCGGCAAGCTGGTGGCGGGCTCGATGATTCAGGACATCGCGACCTACGCGCTCGATCTGCAAGGCGCGGTCGGCGTCGTCAGCGATCCGGCGCAGGCGGAAGTCGCGGGCAAATTCCAGGCGATGCTGTTGCGCTCACCCGCAACGCGTGTGGAAGGTGGCACCGACGAGATTTTGCGCAACATCATCGCGGAGCGCGTGCTCGGCCTGCCGGGCGACATCCGCGTCGACAAGGACGTGCCATTCAACAAGATTCCGACCAAAGGCCGGGGGTAGTTTTTAGTCGTCCCCGCGAAGGCGGGGACCCAGACTCCGCAGCAGCGGTGATTAAAGGAAGGCACCTGTTGCTCGCTCCTGTGACGGTAGTCAAGGCCAGGGGTAATGGGTCCCCGCCTTCGCGGGGACGACCAAACCAAGACTGGAGGACTTCACCATGAACTTCGATGACACCCCGGAAGAGGCCGCGTTCCGCGCCAAGGCGCGCGAATGGGTTCAGGCCAATGCACCGAAGGAATACGAGGCGGAGCTGTCGCAGGCGTCGCTCGGGCGCATCAGCCTGAAGAAGGGCGATATGGTCGAGGTCGGCCAGGCCTGGCAGAAGAAGAAGGCGGACGCCGGCTGGGCCTGCCTGTCCTGGCCGAAGGAATACCGCGGCCGCGGCGCGACGCCGATCGAGAAAGTGATCTGGCAGCAGGAAGAGGGCGTCTACGGCAAGCTGACGCAACCGTTCCAGATCGGCGAGGGCATGTGCGGTCCCACGGTGATGGCGTTCGGCAGCGAGGACGACAAGCGCCGCCGTCTGCCGAAGCTCGCATCCGGCGAGGAAATCTGGTGCCAGTTGTTCTCGGAGCCGGCCGGCGGTTCCGACGTCGCGGGGCTTCGTACTCGCGCCGAGCGCGACGGCGACGACTGGATCATCAACGGCCAGAAGATCTGGACCTCCGGTGCGCATTATGCCGACTGGGGTTTGCTCATTACCCGCACCGATCCCAATGTGCCGAAGCACAAGGGGCTGACGATGTTCTTCCTCGACATGAAGAGCAAAGGCGTCGAGGTGAAGCCGATCAAGCAGGCCAACGGCATGCAGGAATTCAACGAGGTGTATTTCACCGACGTGCGGATTCCCGACAGCCAACGCCTCGGCAATGTCGGCGACGGCTGGAACGTGTCGCTGACCACGCTGATGAACGAACGCATGTCGATCGGCTCGCGGCTCGCCACCGGCTTCCCGGAAATCTTCGCGTTCTGTAGCGATCTGATGACCGATGACGGCCTCGCCATCGACGACGCGGCGGTGCGTGCGAAGCTCGCCGACTGGGCGGTGAAATCGAGCGGCCTGAAATATACCGCCTATCGTTCGCTCTCGGCATTGTCGCGCGGCGAGCGGCCGGGGCCGGAGAATTCCATCGGCAAGCTGGTGGCCGGCACCATGGTGCAGGATATCGCGGCGTTCGCGATGGATATGCAAGGCGCGGCCGGCGTCATTACCGATCCGGCCACGGCTGAGGCGGCGGGCCGCTTCCAGGCGATGTGGCTCGGCTCGCCGGGAATGCGCATTGCCGGCGGCACCGATGAAATTCTGCGCAACATCATCGCCGAGCGTGTGCTGGGCTTGCCGGGCGATATCCGCGTCGATAAGGACGTGCCGTTCAACAAAATTCCGACCAAGGGGCGCTGACATG
>JBQCIZ010000414.1:0-6037 GCA_051953235.1 Nitrobacter sp.
GTAAGGCGGCGTCGGCATCATCATCGGCGAGATCAGGAAACCGTTGGAGACGGCGAGCAGGGTGTAGCCGTCCGCCGGTGCGGAGAGGGCCACCATACTGGCGATGGTGGTGCCGCCGCCGGGGCGGTTTTCGATCACCACCGATGATTTCCAGTCGCGGGCGACGATGTCGGTCAGCGCGCGGGTGATGAGGTCGGTGCCGCCGGCGGCCGCGTAGGGCACCAGGAAGTGCACCGGGCGGGTCGGATAATCGGCGGCGCGCGCTGTGCGGCCAAAGCCGAGGCCCGCGATCGCGGTGAGGGAGGCGGTGAACGAGCGGCGGGTGAGCGATGAGTCTGCGGGCATTGGAGCCTCTTCTGTTGGAGCCGGAGTTATCGTTGCGTCATTCATCGATGCCGCGCGACACGGAAATCGCGGCCGAGGTCTTGGTGCGGGTGCAATGCATGTTCAGCCGCCGGTAGCGCGTGCGGACGTCGTTGCCATGCAGGATGCCCATGCGCTTGATGCAGCGGTTGACGCCCTTCAGCGTATCGCCCTTGGGGATGGTGAAGATGATGGCGGAAGCATGTGCCACCAGATCAACGAACTCGGGCTTCGGCTTGCGGCTCTCGGTGCCCGCGATCAGCTCGAAGGTGTACTTGCGGTTCGGGCAGCCGAGCATCAGTTGCTTCGCCGCCGGATGCGACAGATAGATCGTATTGGCGGCGGTCTTGCCGACATGCAATCCGCCGATCTGGTTCTTGAGCTGGCTCGCGAGATCGTCGCAGCGGTCGGCGCGGGCCGGCGAGGGCGCGGTGGCGATTGCGGTGGCGAGGCAAAGACCGGCGGCGAGGCCGAGGCGCAGGCGCGTCGTTGTCATTCCTGGGGCGTCTCCCTGATCGCGACACTCAAGCCGGTCGCGCTTCGTCTGGCAAGAGGTGTCGGGTGCGCTGTGCCGTGATGCGGTGCGGCGGAGCTGGAGCCAGCGCCGCACGGGTTTATCAGAATCCGTGGCGCGCGATGCCGACGATGAAGATGACGATCCCGGCCACGTTGTAGAGCGTCATGAAGCAGGCGAAGGCGGCCGCCAGCATCGGGCGTCGGCCCTTGATCGCGAGAGCGACGGCGCAGCTGGCCAGCAATGGCGCCACGACCATGTGGGCCATGGTTTCCTGCGCACTGAACAGGTTGACGATGCCGAGACCGCGCACCCAGAGGTCCGGCAATTCGGTCAGCCATCGCAACAGGACGAGCGCGGCGGTTGCGATCACCGCGCCGCGCCAGCGGCCGATGGCGGCGCAGAGCAGCGCCGCGCCTGCCAGCAGCGGATGCAGGACCGTGAACCCGTCGCGCATGAAGCCGTCCCATCCCGATTGTGCCGCACGCATCGCCGGGTCGGAGAGTTGCCGGACATCGCCGAGCCCGTCCCACAACTCGAACGCGGCAACCGCGAACAACACAAGGCACGCGCCGATGATGGTCCATGACCGGGGCGCGGGCAGGGCGGGTGAGGTGTCGAAGGTCATGGCGGACAGGGCTTGCGCCACTCGGGCGGCATTGAGGGATACGCGGGAAGCATGGCGCAACGCCGTCTTTTCCGCTGGGGCGGCCATATGTCGGCGCATGGTGCCGGCCGGTTCATGGGCGGAGCGCCTCACGCACCACGGCCCCTCATTTTGAACCCTTCAAATGTGTGCCGAAAACGCCTAAACAGGCGGAAATTTCGTTCCCCGTGAGGCCACTACCATGAACGCACCGACCGCCTTTCCCGATTCCTCAAAGCCCGTTCCGCCCTACAAGCACACGCCGCTGTTTCCGCTCGGCAAGGACGAGACGCCCTACAAGAAGATCACCAGCGAAGGTGTGCGGGTCGAGAAGGTGCTGGGCAAGGACATGGTCGTGGTGTCGCGCGAGGCGCTGCGCGCGTTGAGCGAAGCTGCCTTCGGCGAGATCAACCATTACCTGCGCCCGGGGCATCTGAAGCAACTCCGCAACATCCTCGACGACAAGGAGGCGAGTCCGAACGACAAGTTCGTCGCGCTGGATTTCCTGAAGAACGCCAACATTGCCGCCGGCGGTGTGCTGCCGATGTGCCAGGACACCGGCACCGCCATCATCATGGGCAAGAAGGGCTGCAACATCATTACCGACGGCGAGGACGAGGGCGCGCTGTCGGAAGGCGCGCGCGACGCGTATCTGCGCCGCAACCGGCGCTATTCGCAGGTCGCGCCGCTCTCGATGTACGCGGAGAAGAACACCGCCAACAACATGCCGGCGCAGTGCGAGATCTACGCCGAAGGCGACGACGCCTACAAGTTCATGTTCATGGCCAAGGGCGGCGGCAGCGCCAACAAGAGTTTTCTGTTCCAGGCGACGCCTTCGGTGCTGACCAAAGATCGTCTGCTTGCGTTCCTGAAAGAGAAGATCATGACGCTCGGCACAGCCGCGTGCCCGCCGTATCACCTCGCCATCGTCATCGGTGGCACTTCGGCCGAGCTCTGCATGAAGACGGTGAAGCTCGCCTCCGCGCGCTATCTCGATGCGCTGCCGACCCATGGATCGCCGGATGGCAACGCGTTCCGCGATCTCGAGATGGAGCAGGAGGTCCTGAAGATGACGCAATCATCCGGCGTCGGCGCGCAGTTCGGCGGAAAGTATTTCTGCCACGACGTGCGCGTGATCCGGATGCCGCGTCACGGCGCGTCACTGCCGATCGGGCTCGGGGTGTCCTGCTCGGCGGACCGACAGGTGCTCGGCAAGATCACCAAGGACGGCGTGTATCTGGAGGAACTCGAGCACAATCCGGCGCAATATCTTCCTGCGGTGGAGGAGGCGCTCGGCGGCGAAGTGGTGAAGATCGACCTCAACAAGCCGATGAAGGACATTTTGGCCACGCTGTCGAAATACCCGACCAAGACGCGCGTCTCGATGACCGGCACCATGATCGTCGCCCGCGACTCCGCGCATGCAAAGCTGCGCGAGCGGCTGGAGAAGGGCGAGCCGTTGCCGGATTACTTCAAGAACCATCCGGTCTATTACGCCGGTCCCGCCAAGACGCCTGACGGCTATGCTTCCGGCGCGTTCGGCCCGACCACGGCCGGGCGCATGGATTCCTTTGTCGATCAGTTCCAGGCGGCGGGCGGCTCCATGGTGATGGTCGCCAAGGGCAACCGCTCCACGCAGGTGCGCGAGGCCTGCAAGAAATACGGCGGCTTCTATCTCGGCTCGATCGGCGGCGCGGCGGCAAACCTTGCCGAGCACTGCATCAAGAAGGTCGAGGTGGTCGAATATCCGGAACTCGGCATGGAAGCGATCTGGCGCATCGAGGTGGTCGATTTTCCCGCCTTCATCATCATGGACGACAAAGGCAACGACTTCTTCAAGGAATTGAATCTAGGTTAGTTCCGAGAAAGCTAACGAGTTTTATTCAAATGGCGCGGTTTGACGGCCGCGCCATTTTTATTGGCATCGATACGAGGATCATTGAACCTTTTCGTTGTCCGCTGAGTCCGATAATCAGCGACGATGCTCTGAATGATCCTGTGATGCTCCGCAAATGCCAGTGGCATCGGAGTTATTTCGCGATCATCATGTGCGTTCGTTGCGTCAGGATGGAGCCAACCATCGATGTCCCCGAACTCAAATTGGCAGATCGGCGTGGCGGCCGTCGTCATTGCGGTGACGGTGGCGGCAAGCATCGCGGGAAACCGGGCGGTCGCCGGATCCGATGTCACGGTGGCGCCGACCGCCGTCAAGCTCGCGGTCACGCGGATCGGACCCGATCAGCGCGTCAAGCTCACGGCCACGGTGTCGCTTGCCGGCGGCGGTGACGTTCCCGGCGGTACCATCGAATTTACCGATGAGACGGATCATCGAACGCTCGGCGTCACCAAGGTATCGATTCCTTGGATCGTGATCGATCGTCTGCCCGGCGGGCCGCATGTCCTCCGCGCACACTATAGCGGTGTGATGCGTTATTTCCCGTTCGTGGTCGATCCCTCGACGTCGGCAGCGCTGGCGTATGCCGATCAGGTGACGCCGGCCGTAGAACTGTCATCGACGCAGAATCCGAGTCTGCCGGGCGAAGCGGTGACGCTGACCGCCGTGGTCCGCAGTGCCGCCGGCATTCCGAGCGGCACCGTGCGGTTTCAGGATCTCGATGTCGTGCTGGCCGATCACGTCCGGCTGGATTCGAACGGCGTCGCATCTTTCACCACGTCCGCCCTCAACGAGGGCTCGCGCCGGATCGTCGCCGTCTATGAGGGCGACGCCAACAACAGCGCGGCCCGCTCGCGGCGGCTGGCGCAGAGCGTCGGCGGAGAGCCGTCCGAACAGCGCAGCCTTCGCCCGGCGGGATTCCGAGCGCCCGCGTCCCGCTGAACGGATGTTACGCGCGCGTGCCCGTGAACGGGAACGAGCCCATCGGGCCGATGCCCATTTCACCGGACATGCTGTCGCCCGCCACCTTGCCGGTGAAGCTCAGCGTCAACGGCATCGGGTTGGTGATCGAGATCTTCCAGGCGACGTCGTCACCGTTGACGGTGCCGTCAAAGATTTCGCCCGAATTGCCGTCAGCGCCCTGCGTGCCCGTCAGCGTGCCGCCGGCGCTCTTCAGGGACAGCGTTGCGTTGCGCTCGCCCATCGGGGTGGACATGGTGATATTCCAGTTGCCGTCGACAGCCATCGGTAACTCCCTTGCGGAGGTGTATCGGCCGGAATCGGCCGGATTACGTGCGCACCGCTTTCGCGAACAGGATTAGCAGCGGGGCGGGCACTTCTCAACGGGGACGTGTCGGCACAGCGTCACGTGGCCGCACTCCGAGCCGCGGCGGCGGCCTCGCCACGCAATTTCTTCGTGATGACGAGGCGGAAGATCACATACTGGATTGCGAAGGCGGCGATCTTGGCGCCGAAGGCGATCACCGACACGTAGAGCGCCCACAGCTTGAGATCTCCGGTCATGGCGACGGCGATGTTGCCGAGGCCAAGCGCGAACATCAGGGCGGCCCACGCGTATCCGGCGGCTGTGATCAGGCGAGGAATATTCTCCACCATGATCGGCGGCATGTAGCGCAGCATCCAGCCGCGCTTCAGCATCACCGCACCGATGGCGAAGTGGGCGATGCTCGGCTTGAACATCACGAAGCGCGGATCCTTGGTCAGCAGCGTCGCGCTGCCAAGCACGATGACGAGGGCAAGGCTCGCATACGTCATGAAGCCGAGCGGCTTGCCCCGGACGCGGGCGTAGATCACTTGCGCGATCGCAGCCGCAATGCCCACGGCCGTCGCCAGCACCACGTCGCCGCTGACGCCGTAAATGACCAGGAAGATGATGCTCGACAGGAAGTCGCTGCCGAGCCGGGCGAATACGCTTGTCATTGTCGAACTCCCTGCGGCATCGCCGCTGCGTGAAGCTTTGTGAATGCGCTTGTGTCAGGATACGGACGTTGTCGCCGGTGCGACCCGTGCGCGGAGGTGCTGCGGATACCATTTGGTGAAGTAGACCGCCGCATTGCGGGCGGCGAGACCGATGCCGATCCCGATCCACAACGGCAGGCTCGGCAGGTAGAACACGAACAGGTTCGCAGCGCCCATCAGTATGATGGAGCCGGCCCAGGCCGCTGTGATGATGTAGTTCGCGGTCAGGAAGCCGGGCAGCTTCGCAGTCTCGGCGTCCACCTGCTCGCGCGCGTACTGCAGCGTGAACGGCGTTCCGGCGGCGAGCGAGAACAGCACGATCGCCAGCGTGCCGGCATCGACGGTGAGGCGAATCGCGGTCGAACTCCATGCCGCGCCGCTGAGGATGAAATATCCGGCCAGCGCCGCGAACAGGATCAGCGATCCCGCCGCCAGTATCTTGATCGAGCGGCCTGCGGCCACATCGTAGCCGATGGCCGCGGCAGCGACCGCCGCGCCGGCGATCAGGCTCGGCACCGCGGGCGCGACCAGCAGCAGCAGCGAGAAGGTGGCGAACGGAGCGAGAATCAGGAAGAAAACCATGGCCATCTCACCAACAGGTTGCTCACGAACTAATCTTGACATCGTCAAGATAGCAATA
>JBQCIZ010000415.1:0-4499 GCA_051953235.1 Nitrobacter sp.
GAAGATCAAGCTGCCGCCCGGATTCAAGATCGAGCTCTATGCTCCCGGCGTGCTCGCCGCGCGCCAGATGGCGTGGGGCGACAAGGGCACGCTGTTCGTCGGTTCGTTCGGGCTTGGCAACGTCTATGCCATCACCGACAAAGGCGGCAAGAAAGAGGTCAAGACCATCATCAAGGGTCTGAAGATGCCGACCGGCATCGCCTTCAAGGATGGCGCGCTCTATGTCATCGATATCAACAAGCTGATGCGTTACGACAACGCGGAAGCCAATCTCGACAAGATGCCCGAGCCCAAGGTCGTCTATGACGACTTCGCGCCTTATGCGGCGCATGGCTGGAAGTATCTCGCGGCGGACAAGGACGGCTGGTTCTACATTCCGGTTGGCCCGCCCTTCAACATCGGCCTGCCTCCGACCAGCACGTCGCAGATTCGCCGCGTCGATCCCAAGACCGGCAACGCCGAACTGGTCGCGCTCGGCGTGCGCAACAGCGTCGGCGGCGACGTCGATCCGCGCAGCGGCAAGTACTGGTTCACCGAGAACGCACGCGACTGGCTGAGCGACGACACGCCGAGCGACAAGCTCAACATGATCTCGCGTCTCGGCGAGCACTTCGGTTATCCCTACTGCCACGAGGGCGATATTCCGGATCCGAAGTTCGCCATGGGCCACAAGTGCTCCGAGTTCACACCGCCGGTGCTGAAGCTCGGCGCGCACGTCGCTCCGCTCGGCATGAAGTTCTATACGGGCTCCATGTTCCCGGCCTCGTACAAGAACAACATCCTGATCGCCGAGCACGGCTCATGGAACCGGCATCAGTACCAGGGCGCTCGCATCGTGCGGGTGATCGTCGGTCCTGATGGCAAGAACCCGAAGCAGGAAGTGTTCGCCTCCGGCTGGATCGAGGGCAAGCAGGGTTACACCGGCCGTCCGGCCGATATCGTGCTGGACAAGGATGGCTCGATCCTGGTTGCCGACGACTGGGCCGGTGCGATCTATCGCATCAGCTACAAGAAGTAAGACGATCGACAATGGAGGCTGCGGTCGCATGTGCGACCGCAGCCTTTGCTTTCAAGGGGGCTGCAGTTTTCAAGGGATCGCGGCATGATGCGAGCAACAATAACAACAATGGCGCTGCTCATTGCGGCGTCGGTCGCAACGCCCCTCAGGGCAGCCGACATCGAAGCCGGCAAGGCCAAGGCCACCGAAGTCTGTGCGGCCTGCCACGGCGAGAACGGCATTTCCACCACCGAGAACATTCCATCGCTTGCCGGTCAACAGGATCAGTTTGTCCAGTGGCAACTGGTGTTCTTCCGCGCCGGCACGCGCAAGAACGAGCAGATGCAGCCGATCGTCGAACAGCTCACCAATGAGGATATTCGCAATCTCGGCGCCTACTTTGCGTCGCTGACGCCGGCAAAGAGCCCGAAGGACGACAACCCGGACCTGTCGGCGAAGGGCAAACAGGCCGCCATGGGCCGCCGCTGCGCCTCATGTCACGGCGACAATTTCGCCGGCACCAAGGCGGTGGCGCGCATCGCCGGCCAGCGCGAGGAATATCTCCTCAAGGCGCTGCACGACTACAAGTCAGGCGAGCGCTCCGGTGGCGGCATGGCCGCAATGGCCGACGTAGCCTATCCGCTCAGCGAGGAAGAAATCACCGCACTCGCGCATTATCTGGCGCATTTGTAGGGAAGCTACCAACGCATTCTCTCAAATGTCATTCCGGGTTCGCGCTGACAGCGCGAACCTCAGACGTGCAATTGCACATCGGGGAATCTCGCTGAAGGATTTTTCATATCGAGATTCCGGATCACCGCTTCGCGGCGTCCGGAATGACGAAGAGCGCGCGGAATTTTCGAATCACCCTCGCTGGTTCTCGTACGCCTTCAGGTGTGTGTAGATCGTGCGCAGTTTCGGCACCGGGAGTTTTGCCGCCTCGGCGCGGGTGATGAGGTCGCCGATGATCTGGTCGGCCTCGACCGGCGCGCCGGCCTTGATGTCGCGGAACATGGATGCGGTCAGCGGCGAGCCTTCCGTCGTCAGCATTCCCGTGGTGCGCGTCCAGAACGCCTCGCGCGGCGCATGGCCTGCGGCCTTGGCGATCGCGGCGATTTCGTCGCGGACGCCGAGGATGAAATCCCGGCCGCCGGGCGCGGCGATGATGTGTCCAACCGCTGCGCGCATCAGGCTGGTGGTGCCGGCGAGGGTCGCGAGGAATACCCACTTCTCCCACATATCCTGCATGATGGCGTCGGACGCCTGCGATCCGAAATTGCCGTTGGCGAAGGCGTCCGCGATGGCGTTGACCCGATCGCTCATCTTGCCGTCCCGCTCGCCGAAGCCGAGCGATTGCATCGGCGCGAGCTGGACGATCTCGCGCTGGTCGTTGAGCGTGACTGCGATGGCGCACTGGCCGCCGAGCACGCGCTCGCGGCTGAATTTCGCGTCGAGCACGTCGAGATGCCGCATGCCGTTGAGCATCGGAATGATCGCCGTCTGCGGACCTACCGCAGGGGCGAACGACTTGATGGCATCATCGAGATCGAAGGCCTTGCAGCTCAGGAGGACGACGTCGAACGCCTCCTTCAGCTTGTCGGCCTGAACCGTCGGCGGGTTTTTCAGCGTGACGTCGCCATGCGGGCTTTTGATGATGAGACCGGCGCTCGCCAATTCGGCCGCGCGCTTCGGGCGCACCAGAAAAGTGACGTCGCGTCCGGCCTGCAGCAGCCTGCCGCCAAAATAGCCGCCGATCGCGCCGGCTCCCACCACGAGAATACGCATCGTTCAACTCCGCTGTTCGGTTATTGTTGCTGTTGAACCTAGTGTGGTGGTTCAGAAATTCGCTTCATTCTCTCTGCAAGTTCTTCAAGCGAACCTGAACCACACTAGAATTACAAGTTTGCTAGTGTCCTTTCGAATCCGAAGTTCGCTGCAGAGGGCGCTGCGTCGTGGGGCTAAGTTGGGATTCGGGACACTAGATATGCCGGACTGCGGGGCCGCGTCGACTCAAAACGGAGCTACCATTTCTCGCCAAATGGGCGAATTTCCATCTCGAACGTCCAGGCGCTCTTTGGCTGCTGATAGAGCTGCCAGTAGGATGCAGCCACCGACGCCGGCGGCATCAAAAGGTCCGGATTGTCGAGCGCTTCCTTGCCCCAGAGCTGCTCGCGACGTTCGCGCACCCAGGCGGTATCAACGCCAGAGTCGATGATGAGGTGCGCGACGTGGATGTTCTTCGGCCCCAGTTCGCGCGCCATCGCCTGCGCCACTGCGCGCAGACCGAACTTGGCGCTGGCGAAGGCCGCAAAGCCCGAGCCGCCACGCATGCTCGCGGTGGCGCCGGTGAAGAAGATATTGCCCTGACCGCGCGGCAGCATCAGCCGGGCGGATTCCCGCCCCGCGAGAAAGCCCGCCCAGCAGGCCATCTCCCAGACCTTGCGGAAGACGCGGTCGGTGGTTTCCAGAATCGGAAAGTTGACGTTGGCACCGACGTTGAAGATCGTCACCTCCAGCGGCGCATGCTTGTCGGCGTCCTGCAGGAAGGCATTGATCTCGTCTTCCTTGCGCGCATCCAGCGAACGCGCCACGACCCTGCCGCCCGCCGCCTCGATCTCCGCAACCAGGGGCGCCAGCTTGTCGCCGTTGCGGCGGCCTGCGAACACCGTGAAACCTTCGGCGGCGAATTTCTTGGCGATCTCGGTGCCGATGTAATCGCCTGCGCCGATCACGGCGACGGTGGCGTTGCGTTTTTGCATGATGGGCGTCTCCGCACGTTGATCGTCATCCTGAGGTGCGAGCCATCTCGGCGAGCCTCGAAGGATGGCGCGTTCTATATGGCGCATCCTTCGAGACGCGCTCCTACGGAGCGCTCCTCAGGATGACGCTGGTCGTCTTTCACGCTCCCGCGATCAGCTCCTCGACCTCGCGCAACTGTTCCTTGCCGAAGAACATCTCGTTGCCGACGAAGAATGTCGGTGAGCCGAACGCGCCGCGCTCGACCGCGGACTGGGTGTTCTCGATCAGCCGCGCCTTGACGTCGGCGTCCTGCGCGCGCGTCAGCAGCTTTGCGCCGTCGAGACCGGAGGCAGTCAATGCCTTCGCGGCGATTTCTGGATCATCCATCTTCTTCGGTTCGACCCACATGTGATGAAAGGCAGCGTCGATGTATTTTTCGAACACGTCTTCAAGTTGCGCGGCCACCGCGGCGCGCATCAGGTTCAGCGTGTTGACCGGAAAGTTCGGATTCCAGACGTAGGGCTTGACCTTGAACCGGCGGATGAAGCGTTCGGTTTCCAGCGCATGGAATTCGCGCTTGTTCTTGACGCCTGCCAACGTCTCGGCCGGCGACTTGTTGTTGGTGGCCTTGAAGATGCCGCCGAGCAGGATCGGCACGTATTTGAATTTGGCGCCGGTGCGCTTCTCGATCGCCGGAATCGCCTCATGGCTGAGGAAGGCATTCGGGCTGCCGAAGTCGAACATGAATTGAGGATTTTTCTGG
>JBQCIZ010000416.1:0-12113 GCA_051953235.1 Nitrobacter sp.
CGACTTGCGGTCGCGCGGCCGCTGGGCCTCCGGCAGCGCCGACAGTTTCGTTCCGGCCTGCCAGTGATCGTGCAGGGTTTTGGCTGCCGAATTGAACAGATCTGGACCAGGCATCTTGCAAAACTCTCCGTGGGTTGGCCGCGCCGGCATATCCTTATAATGATAGCCGCCGCGATCTGGAAAGCGGCGGAGACATATCAGATGACCAAGGGCGCACTGGCCTTGTTGATCCATGGCGGCAGCGCGAACTGGTCGCCGCCGCGCTGGCGGCAGCGCTTCCTGAAAGCGTGCGCCGACCGTCCGGTGGCGCTGCTGCCGGACGATCCGGTCGAGCCCGCCGATGTGCACTATGCGGCGGTCTGGAAGCCGCAGCCGGGCGCGCTGGCGGCATTCCCGAACCTGCGGGTGATCTTCAATCTCGGCGCCGGTGTCGATGCGCTGGTCGCGGATCGCAGCCTGCCGGATGTGCCGCTGGTACGCGTGGCCGTGGACGACCTGACCACGCGCATGACCGAATACGTGGTGATGCACGTGCTGATACATCACCGGCAGCAGCTTTACCTGTTCGATTGCCAGCGTCAGCGCAAATGGGAGCCGCGCACCCAGTGGGCCGCCGGGGCCATTCAGGTCGGCATCATGGGGCTGGGAACGCTCGGGCAGGATGCGGCCCGCGCGCTGCGGCAAATCGGATTCCGCGTCTCCGGCTGGAGCGCGAGCCCAAAGACGATTGAGGGCGTCACCTGCTTCCACGGCCGCGATGGTCTCGAGTCGTTTCTGCGGCAAATCGACATCCTGGTGTGCCTGTTGCCGCTGACGCCGGATACGCGCCACCTGCTCGATCGGCGGCTCTTCGCCATGCTCAACCGCGACAGTCCGCTCGGTGCGCCCGTGCTGATCAATGCCGGGCGGGGCGGACTTCAGGTGGAAGCCGATATTCTGGCCTGCCTGAACGACGGTACGCTCGGCGCGGTGTCGCTGGACGTGTTCGAGAAGGAGCCCCTGGCGGCGGACAGCCCGTTGTGGAGCCACCCGAACGTCATCCTGACGCCGCACAATGCCGCCGATACCGACCCCGATGCGATCTCGGATTACGTGGCGCAGATGATCGCGCGGTTCGAGCGCGACGGTTCTCTGGAGAACGTGGTCGATCTCGCGCGGGGATATTAGGTCTGCGTGTCGCGGTGATTGATCGCGGCAAGGCCTGCGCCTAGTCTGCCCTGCCAAAGAAAATCCGAGGAAACAGCGATGTCGCGCGTATCGATCAAGGGCCGGGACGATCTGCCCGACAGCCTCAAGCCGCTCTGGGACAAGATGACGACTTACGGCGCCTTCGAGAACCAGGCCGGCGTCATGGTGCATCGGCTGCCGATCTTCAAGCACATGTGGGAGCTGCTGGTCGAACTGGCCGAGGAGGGCAATCTCTCCAAGCGGCA
The DNA here is from genome assembly GCA_051953235.1 of Nitrobacter sp. Taxonomy (GTDB): domain Bacteria; phylum Pseudomonadota; class Alphaproteobacteria; order Rhizobiales; family Xanthobacteraceae; genus Nitrobacter. Next base: position 1,434 of record JBQCIZ010000416.1, read on the forward strand.
TCTGGAGCTGGCGCTGGTGACGACATCGCTGCTGAACAAGTGCGACTACTGCGTCTCGCATCATGCGCCGAAGCTGAAAGTTCAGGGCGTGTCCGAAGCGGGAGCGGAGCGGCTGCTCGACTACAGGGATCACCCCGAACTCGACGATCTCGACAAGCTCGTGGTCGAGTATTCCATCGCGGTCACCAACAACTGGAACAAGACCCGCGACGAGATTTTCGGCCAGTTGCGCGAGCACTTCAGCGAGTCCCAGATCATGGAGCTGACCTGGCGTATCGCGCTGTGCGGCGCCTTCAATCGCTTCAACGACATCCTGCAACTGGATATCGAGGACGGCGTTCCGGCGCGTGAAGCCGCCGAATGACGGCCTGCAAGAGGACGCGCCCATGAACGTCAATCCGGCTCAGGACACGCTTGCCAAGGGCGCGGCCGCCGTTCCGCCGCCTGCGACGATCAATCGTCCGCAAAACGCCGTTCCGCACAACCTGCGGCGCTATCTCTCGCTGGATGATTTCGAGCCGGCCGCGAAGCGCATGCTGCCGCGCATGCTCTACGGCTACATTTCCGGCGGCGCGGAGACCGACGCCTCGGTGCGGGATAACAAAAGGGCCTATCAGGACTACGGCCTGGTGCCGCGCGTGCTGATGGACGTTTCCGGCCGCGACACCTCGGCCACGCTGTTCGGCAAACGCTATGCCGCGCCGTTCGGCATTCCGCCGCTGGGCTCGGCGGCGCTATGCGCCTATCGCGGCGACATCGTGCTGACGCGCGCAGCGGCTGCGATGAACTTGCCGATGATCCTGAGCGCGGCGTCGCTGATCAAGCTGGAGGACGTCAAGCGCGAGAATCCGGATGCCTGGTATCAGGCCTATCTCGCCGGCGACGACGTCCGCGTCGAGGCGATGGTCGATCGCGTGGCCGCTGCCGGTTACGACACCTTCGTCGTCACCGCCGACGTGCCGGTGCCGCCCAACCGCGAGAACAACATCCGCAATGGCTTCCAGGTGCCGCTCGCGATCACGCCGCAGGTGGCGTGCGACATCGCTATGCATCCGCGCTGGCTGTTCGGCAATTTCCTGCGCACGGTGGTGAACCACGGCATGCCGCATTTCGAGAACATGGATGCGGCGCAGGGCCCGCCGGTGCTGTCGAAAGAGCTGATGCGCAACATCGGCAACCGCGACCAGTTGGCGTGGCGGCATGTCGAACTGATCCGCCGCCGCTGGAAGGGCAAGCTCGTGGTCAAGGGGCTGTTGTCCCCGCAGGATGCGCGGATGGCGCGCGAGTGCGGCGCCGATGGCGTCATAGTCTCCAATCACGGCGGCCGTCAGCTCGACGGCGCGGTGTCGTCGCTGCGCACGCTGCCGGAGATCGCGGCTGAGGCCAATGGCATGACGGTGATCGTCGACGGCGGCATCCGCCGCGGCACCGACATCCTGAAGGCGCTGGCGCTCGGGGCGGACTTCGTGTTCATCGGCCGGCCGTTCCTCTATGCGGCGGTGGTCGGCGGTGAGGCGGGCGTGACCCGCGCACTGACGTTGCTGCAGGCTGAAATCAATCGCGACATGGCGCTGCTCGGGATCCGAACCCTGGACGAGATCACGCCCGACATGGTTCGCCGCATCCGGTAACGGCCAGGCGCCGGATTTGACAGCCGCTTAGCTTCAACAAGGCCAAGGGGCGCTTGGTCCACATGACAAGCGGGCGCGTTTGGTTATAAAGCATCCGCGAAACGGGCCGGGTACGGCCGTGCGTGGAGACCGGCATGAAGGTGATTGGCTTTGCGGGATGGAGCGGCGCGGGTAAGACCACGCTGCTGACGCGGCTGATCCCGCATCTGATTGCGAAAGGTTTGCGGGTCTCGACCCTCAAGCACGCACACCACGAGTTCGATGTGGATGTGCCGGGCAAGGATTCCTGGCGGCATCGCGAAGCCGGCGCGGCGGAGGTTCTGGTATCGTCGGGCAAGCGCTGGGCGCTAATGCACGAGTTGCGCGGCGCCGATGAACCCAAACTTCCCGAATTGCTTGCGCGGATGTCGCCGGTCGATCTCGTGATCGTGGAAGGCTTCAAGCGCGAACTCCATCCCAAGATCGAGGTATATCGCGCCGCCAACGGCAAGCCGCCGCTGTTTCCGGACGATTCCCACATCGTCGGCCTCGCCACCGATACCGCATTCGAAACGAGATTGCCCACGGCGCAGCTCGACGACATTCCCGCGATCGCGAGCATGGCGCTGAACCATGCCGTGCGCATCGAGGATTTGCGCGTGCCGACGTGACGCGGGATTTCAGGCGGTTTCGTCGAGGCGGTGATAGCCGTTGAGCCGGTAGATCAGGAACGAGATCATCCAGCTCGCAACGAACAGCGCGACGATGCAATAGCCCAGTGCGCCGAAGTTTTCGTTGAGCGCCGTGATCCAGTCCCAGAACCGGCCTTCGAAGCCGAAGCGGCCGGCCATCAGCCCCAGCGTCTCGATGCCGCCGATCACAAGCGCGACCAGCACCGAGACCGACGTGATGGTCATGTTATAGAACAGCTTGCGCAGCGGGTTGCGGTAGGCCCAGCCGTAAGCGCCGATCATCAGCACGCCGTCGAGCGTATCGACCAGCGTCATGCCGGCGGTGAATAGCACCGGAAAGATCAGGATCGACCAACTCGACACGTGACTTGACGCTTGCGCCGAGAGTCCGAACAGGCTGATCTCGCTCGCGGTATCGAAGCCGAGGGCGAACAGGAAGCCGATCGGGAACAGATGCCAGCTTTTCGAGACGAACCGGAACAGCGGCCGGAACAATCGCGCCAGCCAGCCGCGCTGCTGCAGCAGTTCGTCGATGTCGTCTTCGTGAAGCGCTGCACCGCGACGGACGCGCTTGAAGGCACGATAGAGTCCGAACAGAACGATCAGGTTCGATATGGCGATGACGAACAGGAACAGTGCCGAGGCCGAGGTGCCGATCACGCCGCCGATCTCGCGATAGGCCGCGAAGCGACCGGTCAGCGATGTCGCCGCCAATGCGATTGCGACCGACGCGATCAGCACCACCGCCGAATGGCCGAGCGCGAAGAACAGGCCGACAGCAACGGGGCGCTGTCCGTCCTGCATCAGTTTGCGTGTGACGTTGTCGATGGCGGCGATGTGATCGGCATCGAGCGCGTGCCGCAACCCGAGCGTATAGGCGAGTACGGCGGTTCCGACCAGCACCGGCTGCCCCGCGAATGCGGCGAGCGTCCACACCCATGCGAGAATATTGGCGACGACCAGCGCGGACAGCACGGCGATCAGCCGGGCACGAAAGCCGTCGCCGGTTCGATCGGGCAATACGTGTGAATAATTCGGCATCAACGGCCCTTCAATCCATTCGACAGTTTCCTGTCATCGCAGCGGACGAAAGACCCGCTCCATGCGCGCGCACCGCACGCCGGAAGGAGGACGTTGTTCAGGCCGGTCTCCTGGCTTGCGGGTCGTCGCCGCGGCCGCCTTCCCGGAGGCTGATGGCTCCAGTGGCATCCCTGGCCGCGAACTCTCCGCTTACAGTTGCGGGCGCAGCGCCGGACTGGATTCTGCCTCGAACGAGGCCAATCGCACCGGCTTCCCGTGCTGCCGTTACCGGTAGCGCCTGACGGTTGCGATTGGAGGGAAACGGCCCGCCTTTGTCAATCCGCGTTTTCGCGGGCCCGCTGCGCCTAATGATTATGTGCGTGGCGGTGATGAAGATCCGGATAGTGCGGATGCTTGTGGCGCATCGGTGCGTGATGATGCCAGTGTGAATGCGGCTCGCTCACCGGTCCGTCATGGTCGTGCTGATGATGTGCGTCGTGAACGTGGCTGTGTTCGTGGTCCATGGCTTCGTGGTCGTGCGCATGGATATGCCGTTCCGTCAGATGCATCCAGAGGCCAAAGCCCATCAGCAGAGCCGCCGCGACCAGATTGAAAGAAATTGGGTCGCGCAGGATCGCTAACGCGATTAGTGCGCCGATGAACGGGGCGAGCGAAAAGTAGGCGCCAGTACGGGCCGCGCCGAGGTGCCGCAACGCCAGCACGAACAGCACGAGGCTGACGCCGATGGCAAAGAAGCCGATGACCGCCGCGATCGACGCAATTCCGGGTGAGGGCAGAGTCGTGCCGCGCGCTGCCGCAATGACGATATTGACGACGCCGGCGGCCAGGCCCTTGGCCATCGCAATCGAAACCGGATTGGCCGCCGACAGTTTTCTCGTGACGTTGTTGTCGATACCCCACGCGATGCACGCTGCGCCGATCAGTGCGGCACCTGTATTCAGCGACAGATGCTGGCCATGCCATGACAGCACCACGGCGCCGGCCACGATTGCCAGCGCACCGAGCAGCAGCCGCCGGTCGACGTTTTCGCGGAACACCAGCCAGGCGATGCTCATGGTGGCGAGGCCTTCGAGGTTGAGCAGCAGAGACCCGGAGGCGGCATCGGTCCGCGCCAGACCGAGCATGAGCAGGACAGGCCCAACGATGCCGCCGGACATGATCGCCAGTGCGAACCATGGCAGATCGGCCCGGCGCAGCGGCGCTTCCGCGTTTGGAGTTGAAAAGGCCCATCTTGCGACGTGGATCACGGCAAGTCCGAAACCTGCGCCGAGGTAGAGCAACCCCGCCAGCAATTGGGGATCGATGGTGCCGAGCAGGATTTTCGACAGGGGCGTGCTCGCGCCGAACAGCACAGCGGAGCCTAGTGCCAGCGGGACGCCGGGCCAGAGTTGCGAGCGGTGTTCGTATCTGGTCATCATTGGATGCCTGGACCGAATGGAGCGCGCCGGACAAAATCCGGATCGTCAGGCAGCATAGCCTGACTGCGCGCAAGGTGGTTCTATTTATGGGGTGCAAACGCTAGAGCTAACGGAACCTATGAATCTGAATATTCCAAGCGTACGCATCAGGAGTATGCATGACAAATTCAAGCCTGTTTTCGCCGCTGCAGGTCGGACCCTATACGCTCGCGCATCGCGTGGTGCTGGCGCCGTTGACGCGCATGCGGGCTGACAAGGCGAGCTTCGCGCCGCGTCCGCTCAATGCCGACTATTATGCGCAACGGGCGACATCTGGAGGGCTCCTGATTGCGGAGGCTTCGCCGGTGCTTGCGACCGGACGCGGCAACCCGGCGACGCCCGGCATCTATTCGGCGGAACAGATCGCCGGATGGCGCCAGGTGACGGACGCTGTGCACGCCAAGGGCGGCATCATCTTTCTTCAACTCTGGCATGTCGGCCGCGTCTCGCATTCCTCGCTGCAACCGGGCGGCGTGCTGCCGGTCGCTCCGTCGGCGGTGCCGATCACGGGCGATGGAATGCTGGCGGCGACGGCGTCGGGCAAGCCGCAGCCTTACGAGACGCCCCGCGCGCTCGAAACCGATGAAGTGTCGGGCGTGGTCGAGGCGTTCCGAAAGGCCGCGCAGAATGCCATGGATGCCGGCTTCGACGGCGTCGAGATTCACGGCGCCAACGGCTATCTGATCGAGCAATTCCTGCAGTCGCATATCAACCTGCGCACCGACCGCTACGGCGGTTCGATCGAGAACCGCGCGCGCCTGCTGATGGAAATCACCGACGCCGTGATCGGCGTCTGGGGCGCCGGTCGCGTCGGCGTGCGGTTGTCGCCCTATGGAATCGCGAACGGCAGCGGCGAGAAGAATCCGATGCCGCTCTACAGCCATGTCATCGGCGCGCTGGACAAACTGGGACTGGCCTATCTGCATTTCATCGAGCCGCGCAGCAGCGGCGCCGGCCGCGCCGAGGTCAATCACCAGAACGTGCCGTCCGCCATGAAGCTGTTCCGGCCGCTGTGGCGCGGCGTGTTGATGACGGCGGGCGGCTTTACTGGCGAGAGCGCGAATGCTGCGATCGCCGATGGCCATGCCGACCTGATCGCATTCGGGCGCATCTTCATTTCCAATCCGGACCTGCCGGCGCGCCTGAAAAATGGCTATCCGCTGACACCTTATAACCGCGCAACCTTCTATGGTGGCGGGGAGGCCGGCTATACCGATTACCCAGTGTATGACGGGCTCAGGGAACCGGAGACGGCGTAACACACGTGCGCGTCTTGGCGCATGCAGGAGACGCGATCATGGCGAAAAAGGCGGGCGCGGTCGGCACGGCGGCAGGGCGCTGCCTCTGCGGCAAGGTCGTCTTCGAGATCGACACGCCCGCGCGCTGGGCCTGGCATGACCACACCGTCGCGAGCCGCCGCGCCCATGGCGCGGCCTACGCCACCTATGTCGGAAGCTGGCGCAAGCGCTTCCGTATTATCAAGGGACAGACATCGATCGCGCGGTTCGAGGACGATGCAGCGGGCGCCGTGCGCAGCTTCTGCAAGCATTGCGGCACGCCGCTGTTCTACGAGCGCGCCCGTTCGCCGCACATGGTGAACATTTCGCGCGCGCTGTTTACGAGCCGGACCGGGCGGCAGCCGCTCTATCACATCGGCATCACCGAAATGCAGGAGTGGACCTATGCCGGTGAGCCGCTGGTGCCGCTGAAAGGCTTTCCTGGGGTAGTCTGGCAGCGTTCAAAAAAGAAAGCGCGTCAGGATTGGGAGGGGGTGTTCTGAGGCGCGCACATCATCCGCGATAGCCGCGCACCCGGGCGATCATTTGCTCGACATGCGCGATCGGCGTTTCCTGTTGGATGCCGTGGCCGAGATTGAAGATCAGCCGGCCGCCCGCGAAATTCGCCAGCACATCGTCGATCGCGCGCTCCAGCGCCGCTCCGCCCGCGATCAGCGCCAGCGGATCGAGATTACCCTGAACCGCGACTTTGGTTTGCACGCGCTCGCGGATCAATGACGGCTCGGCGGTCCAGTCGATGCTGACGGCATCGACGCCGGTCGCCTCGACGTAAGACGGCAGCAGCGCGCCGGCGCCGCGCGGAAAGCCAATAATTTTCGCATCAGGCGCCTGCTTGCGCACGCCTTCAACGATCCGTTTCGTCGGCTCGATCGACCAGCGCGCGAATTCGCGCGGCGGCAACACACCGGCCCAGGTATCGAAGATCTGCAGCGCATCAGCGCCGGCCTTGAGTTGACCGAGCAGGTAGCGGATGGAATTTTCCACCAACACGTCGATGATTTTGGCAAACGCGTCCGGATGATGGTACGCCATCATGCGCGCGGGCGCCTGATCCGGCGTGCCTTGTCCGGCCACCATGTAGGTCGCGACCGTCCACGGCGCGCCGCAGAATCCGATCAGCGCAATTTTGGGATCGAGCTCGCGCTTGACGCGGCGCAGGGTTTCGAACACCGGTTCGAGTTTGCCGAAGTCGGCGTCGCGCGGCAATGTCGCGACCTTGTCCGGCGTATCCAGCGGATCGAGTCGCGGGCCTTCGCCGGCCTCGAAGCGTACCGAACGTCCAAGCGCGTGGGGGATGACGAGGATGTCGGAGAAGATGACGGCGCCATCGAACGCGAAGCGGCGGATCGGCTGCAGCGTTATCTCGGTCGCATAGTCCGGCGTGAAGCAGAGGTCGAGAAAGCTGCCCGCCTTGGCGCGTAGCGCGCGATATTCCGGCAGATAGCGGCCGGCCTGCCGCATCATCCAGAGCGGTGGCACCGTCTGGCGGCGGCCGGATAGAACCTCGAGAAAGGGCTTGATGGTTGGGCTTGTTGTCAAAACATGTTCCGTCATTGCGAGCGGCATTTCTGGCCCGTCTGATACACTGCCCGCCGTGGCTTGGCCACGGCGCCGCTGGCTTTTCGGGACGCATTTTTGACCCATTGCCGAACCCGCGAACGGAGCGCCGTTGCGGGCCGGCCCGTCGCCGTCCTATTGTGCGGCCGATCTTTAAGCGGAAGGCGGACGCATTTGCTCGACAAGCTTGAACTTCTGCTGGCGCTCGCCAAGGAGCGGCATTTCGGTCGCGCCGCCGAGGCCTGCGGCGTCACCCAGCCGACGATGTCGACCAGTATCAAGCAGCTCGAGGAAATTCTCGGCGTAATGCTGGTGCAGCGCGGCTCGCGCTGTCTCGGCTTCACACCGGAAGGCGAACGCACGCTCGACTGGGCGCGGCGCATCGTCGGCGACGCGCGCGCCATGAAGCAGGAAATCAACACGCTGAAGAGCGGCCTGTCCGGCGAGATCCGGCTCGCGGTGATTCCGACCGTGCTCGGCATGGTGGCTTCGCTGACAACGCCGTTCCGTGCAAAACATCCCAACGTGCGCTTCCGGATTCTGTCGTGCACGTCGATCGAAATTCTCGGCCAGCTCGAAAACCTCGAGGCCGATGCCGGCCTGACTTATTTGGAGAACGAGCCGCTCGGCAAGGTGCGCTCCATTCCGTTGTTCGATGAAACCTATGTCCTGCTGACCGCGCCGGATGCGCAGTTCGGCGATCGCGAGCAGGTGACGTGGGCCGAGGTCGGTCAGGTGCCGCTCTGCCTGCTCACCGACGACATGCAGAACCGGCGCATCATCGATCGCGCGTTGCGCGCGGCGGGAACGCAGGCGCTGCCGACGCTGACATCGAACTCGATGATCCTGCTTTACACGCATGTGAGAACGGGACGCTGGGCGAGCGTGATGCCGGCGATCCTGGCCGAAACGCTCGGCCTTGCGGATTCCATCCGCGCCATCCCGATCATCGATCCGGCAGTGACCTACCGCGTCGGTCTGGTTATTCCGCCGCGGGAGCCGATGACGCCGCTGATTGCCGCCCTCGTTCAGACCGCAAACGAGGTCATTCCGACCCTGAGCCGGTCGATCCGGCGCCCCAAAACATAGGGACGGCCGATACGCGTGACGGTCAGCATCGATGGTGATTTTCCATCGAAAGTCGCGGATCAATTCGAATTCCGTATCGCAGCATAGGACGGCTTTATTGCTTTTTCGATCGATTCCAATTGTTTGTTGGCTCTCGCCTTCAGCAATCCGAGTCCGCGATGACGGTAACCTACGAACCTTGGGACGCGCAGCGCGCCGCCGAAATCATAGCTGAACATAGCTCCGTCGAGGGGCCCACGCTCGTCATCCTGCACGCGCTGCAGCACGCGTTCGGCTATGTGCCGGAGCCGGCGATTCCGATGATCGCCTCCGCCCTCAACCTGTCGCGGGCCGAGGTCCACGGCGTCTTCACTTTCTACCATGATTTCCGGAAAGAGCCCACGGGCAGGCACGTCCTGAAGCTGTGCCGGGCCGAGGCGTGTCAGTCCGCCGGCGGCGATGCGCTGGCTGCGCGGGCCGAGGCGAAACTCGGCGTTTCCATTGGAAATACCACAGCGGATGAACGCGTTACGCTTGAGCCGATCTATTGCCTTGGTCTCTGCGCGATCGCGCCGTCGGCGATGCTGGATGGGCGCGTGGTTGGCCGGCTCGATGAAGCGCGGCTCGATGCGCTGGTTGCGGAGGCGCAGCAATGACCGCACGGATTTTCGTTTCCCGCGATGCCGGAGCGGTTGCGGTTGGTGCCGACGATGTCGCGCGCGCGCTCACGCAGGCCGCCGCGAAGAAGGGCGTGCCGATCGAAATCGTCCGTACTGGATCGCGCGGTCTCTATTGGCTGGAGCCGATGATCGAGGTCGCGACGCCGAACGGCCGCGTCGCCTTCGGTCCGGTGATCGAAGCGGATGCTGCGTCGGTGCTCGACGCCATGCTTGCGGATGGTCCGCACCGCCTGCGCTTGGCGTCGCAGAGGAAATTCCGTGGCTGAAGCGGCAGACGCGTCTGACCTTCGTCCGTTGCGGTGTGGTCGATCCGTTCGGTCGAGGACTACAAGGCGCACGGCGGCTACAAGGGGTTGGCGCGCGCGCTGACGCTGGGCACCGCCGGAATTCTCGATGAGGTGACGAAGTCCGGGCTGCGCGGGCGCGGCGGCGCGGGCTTCCCGACCGGCATCAAGTGGAAGACGGTGGCGGACGCCAGCGCCGACCAGAAGTATGTCGTCTGCAACGCGGACGAAGGCGACAGCGGCACCTTCGCCGATCGCATGATCATGGAAGGCGATCCCTTCGTGCTGATCGAAGGCATGACCATCGCCGCCATCTGCGCCGCCGCCACTAAAGGCTACATCTACATCCGCTCGGAATATCCGCACGCAGTCGAGGCGATGAACGCGGCGATCGCGGCCGCAAAGCGCGCCGGCTATCTCGGCGCCAGCGTGGCGGGATCGGCGCATGCTTTCGATCTCGAGGTGCGGGTCGGCGCCGGCGCCTATGTCTGCGGCGAGGAAACCGCCATGCTCGACAGCCTCGAAGGCAAGCGCGGCATGGTGCGCGCCAAGCCGCCGCTGCCCGCGCTTAAAGGCCTGTTCGGCAAGCCGAGTGTGGTCAACAACGTGCTGTCGTTCTCGGCCGTCCCGTTCATTCTCGATCGCGGCGGACAGGCCTATGCCGATTTCGGCATGGGACGCTCGCGCGGCACGATGCCGATCCAGTTGGCCGGCAACATCAAGCATGGCGGCCTGTTCGAGGTTGCCTTCGGCGTCACGCTCGGCGAACTCGTCGACGACATCGGCGGCGGTACGCGGTCGGGGCGTCCGGTTCGGGCGGTTCAGGTCGGCGGACCGCTCGGCGCCTATTTCCCGCGCGCGCTGTTCGACACGCCGTTCGACTACGAGGCGTTCGCGGCCAGGGACGGCCTGATCGGCCATGGCGGCATCGTCGTGTTCGACGACACGGTCGACATGGCGAAGCAGGCGCGGTTCGCGATGGAGTTCTGCGCG
>JBQCIZ010000417.1:0-2732 GCA_051953235.1 Nitrobacter sp.
GTCAACGAGGCCGGCATCGGCTTCATGTTCGCGCCGTCGCATCATCCGGCGATGAAGAACGTCGGCCCGACCCGGGTCGAACTGGCCACCCGCACCATCTTCAATCTGCTCGGACCGCTCTCCAATCCGGCCGGCGTCACCCGGCAGATGGTCGGCGTGTTCTCCCGGCAATGGGTACAGCCGCTGGCGCAGGTCTTGAAGAACCTCGGCTCCGAGGCGGTCTGGGTCGTGCACGGCTCCGACGGCCTCGATGAGATCACCCTCACCGGCCCGACCTTTGTGGCCGCGCTGGAGAACGGCAATATCCGCTCGTTCGAGGTGACGCCTGATGACGCCGGTCTTCCGCGCGCCAATGGCGACGCGCTGAAAGGCGGCGATGCCGAGGCCAATGCCGCCGCGCTGCGCGGCGTGCTTGAAGGCAAGCCCAGCCCCTATCGCGACGTGGCGCTGCTCAATGCCGCGGCCGCGCTGATCGTCGGAGGCAAGGCGAAAACCCTGAAGGACGGCGTCGCGCTTGGCGCGAAATCGCTCGACAGCGGCGCCGCCATGACCAAGCTGAAACAGTTGATCGCGATCTCCAACGGTTGAGGACAAGGGCGTGGCCGACATCCTGACCAAGATCGAAGCCTACAAGCGCGAGGAGATCGCAAGCGCCAAACGCGCGCGCTCCATGAGCGAGGTTCTGGCTGCTGCAAAGACGGCCTCTCCACCGCGCGGCTTCGTTCACGCCATCCGCGCCAAACTCGCGCGCGGCGATTATGCGCTGATCGCCGAGGTCAAGAAGGCTTCGCCCTCGAAGGGCCTGATCCGCGCCGACTTCGATCCGCCGGCGCTTGCCCGCGCCTACGAGGTCGGCGGCGCGGCGTGCCTTTCGGTGCTCACCGACACGCCCTCGTTCCAGGGCCACCTCGATTTCATGGTGGCCGCCCGCGCTGCCACGGCGCTGCCGGTGCTGCGCAAGGATTTTATGTTCGACACCTATCAGGTGGCCGAGGCGCGCGCTCACGGCGCCGACTGCATCCTCATCATCATGGCGGCGCTCGACAATGCAGCCGCGCGCGACATCGAAGCCGCCGCGTTCGATCTCGGCATGGACGTGCTGCTCGAAGTCCATGACCGCGCCGAACTCGATCGCGCGTTAAAGCTTCGGTCGCCGATGGTCGGCGTCAACAACCGCAACCTGCGCACCTTCGAGACCACGCTCGCGACCAGCGAGGCGCTGGCGCCGCTCATTCCAAAAGACCGGCTGATGGTCGGCGAAAGCGGCATCTTCGCCCCGGCCGACCTGGCGCGGCTCGAGCGTGTCGGCATGTCGACCTTCCTCGTCGGCGAGAGCCTGATGCGCCAGGCCGATGTCACCGCCGCCACCCGCGCGCTGCTGACACGCGACGCTCAATCGTCTTCACGGGTCGTCCCTGCGAACGCAGGGACCCATACCCCCTGACGATCGTGGCAAGACCAACATCGGATCATTTTCGAGGGGATTTGGTTCGCATACGGTCACGCGGCCCGCGTTCAAGCGGCGTGTATTTATTCGCGCATCCTCGACGTATGGGTCCCTGCGTTCGCAGGGACGACGCAGTTTTTGGAGAGCCGCAAGCATGTCCAGGAAAGTGAAGCCCGCCCTCACCCATATCGACGCCAAGGGCGAAGCGCGCATGGTCGATGTTTCGGCCAAGCCTGCCACCGATCGTATCGCAGTCGCCGAGGGTCTTGTGGTCATGAGCAAGGCCACGCTCGCCATGATCGAGAGCGGCAACGCCAAAAAGGGCGACGTGCTCGGCACCGCGCGCATCGCCGGAATCATGGCTGCGAAGAAGACCTCCGACCTGATCCCGCTCTGCCATCCGCTGGCGCTGTCGAAGATCACGCTCGACATCGAGCCGGACAGGAAGATTCCTGGCTGCCGCGTCCGCGCCAGCGTCAAGGTCTCCGGCCCGACCGGCGTCGAGATGGAAGCGCTGACCGCCGTCTCGGTCGCGTGCCTGACGATCTACGACATGATCAAGGCGGTCGAACGCGGCGTGCTGATCGAAGGCATCCGCCTGATCGAGAAGAAGGGCGGGAAGTCCGGCCATTATCTCGTGACGGATTCGCCATCAGTGAAATAGCGGCCGGTCTTCCTCGCGCAGCTCCGGATGACTGGCCTCATCCTCCTTGTCGTGGACCAACCATATTTCCAGCGCCGCCATGAACGCGACCACAACGCCAATGGCGATGCTGAAGTGCATGGCGGTGGTATGAGCGAACCCTAACAGCCAAGGCGAGACGATCAGCCAGAGCCCAAGCAGCAGGTTGATCCATTCCTCCCACCACGCGAACGCCAGCATCGAAGCAATGGAGATCACTCCGATGGCTGCCGCGCAAATCCAGAGATCAGCCTCGGTCGTCGCAGTCGCGCGCGACAGAAACCAGGTCGATGCGAACAATACGACCGCGAGCAGAAGATTATAGATGTCGAGAACGGATTCACGTCGCCACTTGCCTGTCATAAAAGCCTCCCATCGGGACGGCGTTGACAGCCGGCGTTGCCGTGACGGCGGCCACCTATGGCTGCCCGGCGAGCGCCGGCCTGAAGCCGGCCTATTCTTGAACCGCCAATGGCTTCGCAGGTTCCGGCGACCTTGCTAGACTTTAGGCGAACTGACGTACCGCCCCGATGGTCTCGTTGTCTGGGTTCAGCAATTTCGGTAGACGACAGCAATGACTGGTTCTGGTCTCGCACCCGGCTC
>JBQCIZ010000418.1:0-14596 GCA_051953235.1 Nitrobacter sp.
CCGATCGAGGTGACATGGCTCGCACGCGGGCGAACGACTACGACAAGAAGCGTCTCGGCATTCTCAGCCGCTCCGCGCGACTGTTCGCGCAGCACGGGTTTACGGGAACGTCGATCACGATGATCGCGGACGCCTGCGGCGTGTCGAAGGCGCTGATGTATCACTACTACGATTCCAAGGACGACGTGCTGTTCGACGTGCTGTCCGATCACCTGAAGCATCTTGTCGCCGTCGTCGAAGCTTCGGCAAATTCATCGGCCGACCCGCGCGAGCGACTGACCGCGATCGCGACCGCGCTGCTTGAGGCCTATCGTGGCGCGGATGCCGAACATCAGGTGCAGATTTCCAGCCTGAAGTTGCTGCCGCCCGCGCAACAGGAGACGCTCAAGGAGATGGAACGCCGACTGGTCCGCATCGTATCCGACGCGATCGCCGACGCCCTGCCCGCCGTTGCGAAAAAGCACGATGTCCTGCTGCCGCTGACCATGTCGCTGTTCGGGATGCTGAACTGGCACTATCTCTGGTTCCGCGACGGCAAGGGCATGACCCGCGACGCCTACGCGCGCATGGCGACGGGACTTGTGCTCGCAGGTGCCGATGAAGCGATCGCTGATATGGAAAAGGTCGCAAAGGCATCGGTTGCGAAGCGAACCGATGTGAAAGGCAAAGCCCGTCGGGCGTAGCGCTTAGTCAACACACCACGTCGTTGCCGGGCTTGACCCGGCAATCCATCTTTCTTCCTGAGATGGATGCCCGGATCAAGTCCGGGCATGACGAATGTGTTGGCGAACTACCGGTTCGGATCCGGATAAACCAGGCTGCGCCAGCCGCCGCGATCAAATGGCTTCCAGGCGCCTTCAGCCTGCGCGAGGCGGTCTGCAACCGCATATACCACCGCAGGATGGTGGCCCATGCCGCAATGACTACTTTCGACCTCGATGTTTTCGGAGAACGTCGCGGGCGTTTCGATGCAGCCCTGCCAGGCGCAGACGCCATCGGTGCGGCTGAAGATCGCCGTGGTCGGTACCGGCGGCGTTTCGGCCAGCGTGCCGCCGAAGCGCGGGTCTTCCTCCGTCGCGCTCTTGCCGCTGACGAATTCATAGACGCGCCAGGCGTTGGTGGATTGCGGACTTCCCGCGAACGGACTGCCAAGCGTGATCACCGAGCGAACACGATCCGGCATCATCTTGGCGAGTTGTCGTGCATAAAGGCCGCCGAGACTCCAGCCGACCAGGCTGACCTTGCGGCCATGCTTGTCGTTCAGCTCATGCACGAGGTCGACCATGCCGTGCTGGACGCCTTCGCGCAGGCCGAAGTTGCGGCCCTGCCGCCAGCCGCTGACCGCATAACCCTTGCCGCGGAGGAAGCTGCGCAACGGACGCGTCGAGGTATCGCTCGCCACCAGCCCCGGCAGCACCAGCACCGGATGCCCGTCGCCGCGCGGCGCGAGACTCAACAGAGGCAACGCACCAAGGAACGCACCGAACTCATGAAGCGCGCGGCCTTCCAGGAACATCAGGGTTCTGGACGGCGGCGCAAGCGTGTGAATAGCAGCGGTCATCGAATTCCTCATCCCCTCTGGCCCCGATCTTTCGGTGGCGATCAGCCCTGATGTTTCAGTGGCGGCTCGAATCGATTGGCTCAACCGGACAAGCGTTGCATATCGTCCGCGCAACGCAATGCTTGGCCATTTAAGCTAGGGAGCCATTTCCGGCGATTCAAGCAGACTTGCGGCCAATGCCGGTATCAGAGTAGCCGAAGCAGAACCTCGGCCGTGTAGAGGACAAGGCCGGCCAGGCCGCCGATCAGCGAGCCGTTGAAGCGGATGTACTGCAGGTCGCGGCCGATGTTGATCTCGATCAGCGTAAGCAACTGCTTCATGTCCCACGCCTTGACCTGATCGGCGATGAAGCTCGAAACGCCGCTCTTCTGGTCGGCAATGAAGCTGCGCAGCACTATCACAAAGCCCTGATTGATCTCGGCGCGCATGTCGGGATCCGCCGTCAGTGTCGCACCGGCCTTCATGAAGAGATCGGCGAGATGATGCTGGAGCACGCTGCTCTCCCCGCTGGCGCTTCGCGCGATGAAGGACCGAACGTTCGACCAGACGGTTTGCACGAGCGCGCCGAGTTCGGGCCGCGCCAGCAGATCGCGCTTCAGGTCCGCGATGCGCGCGCCATAGGATGGCTCGGTCCCGAGACGATCGACGAAGGATAGCACCATACGATCGAATTCTTCGCGAAACGGATGCGCGGGATCGTTGCGGATTTCATCGAAGAACGTTGTCGCGGACTTCACGATCCGGTTCAGCAGATACTTGTCGGTCCGGTAGAGTTTCAGCAGCGTCGGCAATTCGTCGCGGATCTTTTCGCGGATCGCCGCCATCGTCTGCGGCTGGGTCAGCGCGCCGTGCACGGCACTGAGCAGATCGTCGAGCAGTCCACGGTGCCGTCCTTCCTGCACGAAGGCGCGCAGCGTGCCGGCGACGAGCGGCGCGAGATCGACCGACTGCAGTTGCGTCATCACGCGGCGGGTCACGAAAGTTTTCAGACCCGACGTCTCGGCGGCATCGACCGCTTCAGGCAACAGCCGCAGCACGAACCGCGCGAGGTCGCCGCTGCGCTTGCGGTCGCCGAGCCAGTCCGCGATGAACGAGGCGAAATCGACCTGCCTCAACTTCGCCTCAACGGGCGCGGCCTCGAGAAAATGGGTCTCGATGAATTCACCGAGTTTGTCGGCGATGCGGTCCTGATTGCCCTGGATGATCGCGGTGTGGGGAATCGGCAGGCCGAGCGGCCGACGGAACAACGCGACCACCGCGTACCAGTCCGCGAGCCCTCCGATGGTGGCGGCTTCCGCGAAGGCCGCGACAAAACCGAACGCCGGATGCACCGGCATCAGCAACCGCGCCGCGATGAACAGCGCCAGCGTCGCTACCAGCACCAGCGTCGCCAACGCCTTGACGCGGCGCAAGTCCGCCGCGCGCTGCGCGTCGCCGCTTTCAACGGTGAATGTGCCGCCGGTTGCCATCATCGTCCTTGCGCGGCCGACTCTGCACCGCGCGCACGGTGCGCGTCAAAAACAAAGGCCCGCGAAACGCGGGCCTTTGAAAACTCTGATGAATGCGAAGATGACGCGATCAGGCGGTCTTGCCGTAGGACGCAACCTTGGCGAAGTTGTCCTGCGCGGTCTTGGCGCCGTCGGCGATCAGCTTGCCGAAATACTCGGTGGTCGACTTCGCCCGCGAGACGAAAACCTCGCCGCGCGCACGGGCCAGATCGGATTGGATCTGGACGGCTTCGTTGATCGACTTCGCCGAAGCGAGCTTGTCGATGCCGGCGAAGAACGCCTGGGCATCCTCATAGATCGCCTGCTGGATGTTGCGGCTGACCTTGGCGGCCTCGGTGACCGAACTGGAAACGGCGGTCTCGATGGCGGCGGTCACCTTCTCGGAGCCGGCATGCAGATCGGCGGCGCGGTCCTTGGCGGTGCCGGCGGTGCGCTTCACGAAGTCACGCGCAGCCTCGGGAACTTCCACGTTCTGGATGTTCTTCAGCGCGTCGGTGACGGGGGCGAAAGCAGCCTTGAAGGTGTTCAGCACGGAATTGGTGTCGGTTTCGGTGGTCATTGCGGTCTCTCCATCCTCGGGTTTGAGCTATGGGCTCACCCCGTCCGGATTGGCCCGGGGCGATCTCTATATGACATAGAAACTTGTGCGCTGCAATATGGATGCTGCACCGCGATATCACGAATCCGTGATAATTGGTAAAAGTGACAGAAAAGGTCCGGATCGAGCCTAATTTTGGACCGCCTCCGGCAGGCCGAAGGCCTCCATCTGGGCGCGCACCTGCGCCACGTTATGGCCGAGCACCACGATATCGTGGGTGGCGCCCGTGGCGTCGCGGACGTGGTCGCGCAGCAGCGCCTCGGCCTTGAAGCCGAGCCCCTCGAACAGCGCGATGGCGCTTTGCTGGTCGGTGGTCATCTGGACCACCAGCCGTTCCAGCCCCGAGCCGAGCGCCAGCGCAAACGTTTCCTGCGACAGCGCCCGGCCGACCCCCTGTCCGCGAACGTCGAGCGACACCACCATGCGGATGCCGCCAACATGGGGCGACCACGAATGCGGATCGGACACGATGGTGCCGCAACCGACCACCTTGCCTGCCTTGATCGCCAGCACGCTGATGATCGCGCCGCGCTCGATTTCCCTGATCCAGGCCGACAGCACCTTTGGCTGGCTGATGTTGCGCGGCAGGAACAAGAGGTCGTGCACCGGCAGCTTCCGGGCGAACTCGAGGACCGCGGCCTCATCGGCCGCCGTCATCAGCCGAAACTCGATGTCGCCGGCCTCTGTCTTCACATGGCGCGGATAGGAACGGATCTCAACGGCACTCATATCGACCTCTTGCTCAACCAGGACTCAAGTTTCGGCCACAGCCGCTTCACGGCATTGGCGCCGGCAACAAGGCTGACATGGCCGCCCTTGAGAATGACCTCTTCCTTGTCGGCGGAGCCGACCTTGGCGATCAGATGTTTCGCCGCCTCATAAGGCACAATGTGATCGTGCTCGGCCATGGCATGCAGGATCGGCACGGTGATCTTCGACAGATCGACCGCGCGGCCGCCAACCGACATGGTGTCGTTGTAGAGCTTGTTGTCCCACATCAGGTCTTTTGTAATGGACCGGAAATATTCCCCCGCAAGCGGCAACGTATCCGCGCCCCACTTGTCCATCATCCGATAGGACTTCACATATTCGTCGTTCCAGATGTTTTCCCACAACTGCACCTGGCTCATCGCCCGCGCCGCCGGGCGCAGCATGTCGAACGAGGTCACGATCATTTCCGGTGGCACATTGCCGATGCTGTCCACGAGCCGATCGACATCGAAGTAACGACGGTCGGAAAAACTCTGGAACAGCTTCATCTCGCGGAAATCGATCGGCGTGGTGAAGCAGACCAGATTCTTCAGCGGCCCGCCGGCAAAAATCGATGCATACATGATCGAAAGCACACCGCCGAAGCAGTAGCCGATGATGTTGATGTCGTTCTCGCCGGAATCGCGCTGCACCGCCTTGATACAATCGGGGATGAAGCCGAGGACATAGTCCTCCATCCGAAGGTTCTTTTCTTCGGGCTTCGGCGCGGTCCAGTCGAGCATGTAGACGTCGAAGCCGCGCTTGAGCAGGAATTCGACGAGGCTCTGCCCCGGTGCGAGGTCGAGGATGTAACCACGATTGGTGGTCGCCATCACGATCAGCAGCGGAATGCGATAGATTTCATCCGCCATCGGCCGGTAATGATAAAGCTGCATTGTCCCGCGCGACAGGATGACATCCTTTGGTGTCTCACCGGGCGTGGGTCCAGCGGAGGCGATGTATTCGACGCCCTTGATGCTGCGCTGAATCGCGCGCTGCACCTCGGTCTGGATGCGCTCCGGAATCGATGCAAAATCCAGTCCGGGCCGGGGATTCACTTTTGATCTCCCTCGGACGGCGGACGCCTGGTGCGCGGCGGCCGCGGCACGCCGTAACCATCGTCGGGCGCTCCGGAATTATGATGCACTTGCCGCAGCAGCGCGGTGATCTCGTTCAACTGCCCTTCGATCGCGTGCAACCGCTCACCAAGGCTGACGACCTGCGCACGGCTCGGCAGGTTCATGGCGACGAGATACTTCTCCATCAAATCGCCGAACTGCTTCTGCGCGCCCGCCGTCACACCGCCGACCTGATTCATGACCTTGCTGAACTCAGGCGAGGTCATCGCCTGCGTGGCGAAGGCGTTGTAGTTCTTTTCCATCTCGCCGAGCATGGTATGCCACATCGCGAGCGGATCGCTGTTCTTGTCCGCCATAATTCCTCCGGAACGCCGGCGAGCACCTCACGGGCCTCGCTCATTTTCGCTTATTCCATACTTTTGCGCTGGCACGGTCAACACGCCTGCGCCGATTTGCCATCGCAGGGTAAACTCGGGGCCTTCTGCCAATCCGCAAACCATGCCATAGCTTCCCGACCGAAATACCTTCGAGGACCGACCGTGACCGAACCTGCGCATCAGCCGCCCCGTATGGCAAAAACCAACGGCATCGAGCTCTGCTACGACATCTTCGGCCGCGACGATGCCGAACCCATCGTGCTCATCATGGGACTCGGCGCCCAGATGATTCACTGGGACGACGAATTCTGCGCCGACCTCGCGCAGCGCGGCTTTCGCGTGATCCGGTTCGACAACCGTGACATCGGGCAATCCACCAAGATGAGCGGCGGCAAGAAGCTCGGCGCGCTCGAACTGCTCAAGCTGCGCTTCCTCAAAATTCCGGTCGACGCACCCTATAGGCTCAGCGACATGGCCAAGGACACGGTCGGCCTGATGGATGCGCTCGGCATCCAGTCCGCGCATATCGTCGGCGCGTCGATGGGCGGTATGATCGCGCAGGAAATCGCGATCACTTACCCGCAACGTGTGAAGTCGCTGACTTCGATCATGTCGACGACGGGCAATCCCAAGGTGCCGCCGCCGACCCGCGAAGCCACCGCCGTGCTGATGGCGCCGCCCGTGACGACCCACGACGAATACATCGTGCGTTACGCGCAAACATGGAACGTGCTGCGCGCCGGCAGCTTTCCGCTCGATGAGGCCAGGGACCGCGAACGCGCCGAGCGCACCTTTGCGCGCGGCCTCAATCCGGCCGGTGTGGGGCGGCAGTTGCGCGCCATTCTCGCCTCCGGCAGCCGCAAGGAGCGATTGCGCAACGTCAAGGCGCCGACGCTGGTCATTCATGGCACCGTCGATCCGCTGGTGCGTCCCGAAGGCGGCATGGATACCGCCGCCTCAATCCCCGGCGCAAAGCTGCTGATGATCGAGGGCATGGGTCACGCGCTGCCGATCCCGATGTGGCCGCAGATTGTCGGCGCGATCGCCGATCATGCCAAGGCGGCGAGCGCGAAGCCTCATTAAGCGCGCACTAGCTCCGCGCCGCGATCCAGATCACATGGCGGGCGCCACCGCCTTTTCCGGTGGCTCTCACAGTGACCTCGTTGGCATCGAACCCGGCCGAACGAAGCCGCTTCGAAAACGCAGCGTTCGGTCCTGACGACCACACCGCGAGGACGCCTCCCGGCCGAAGCGCGGCGTGAGACGATCGGAGACCCTTCAGGTCATAGAGCGCGTCGTTCCCGCTGCGCGTGAGACCTTCGGGTCCATTGTCGACATCGAGAAGGATCGCATCGAACGCGCCCTTATGCGTTCGGATCGCCTTGAGGACGTCTTCCTCCTTGATGCGAACGCGAGGATCGTCCAGGCAGCCGCCAAAAATCTCCGCCATTGGTCCTCGCGCCCACGCCACAACGGCAGGCACCAGTTCAGCCACATCCATTCGGGCGTTCGGTCCAAGCACGGCAAGCGCGGCGCGAAGCGTAAATCCCATCCCCAGGCCACCGATCAGCAGATGCGGGCGCGTGACTGTTTCGATCTTCTTGCAGGCAAGGGTCGCAAGCGCGGCCTCGGAGCCGCTGAGGCGGCTGTTCATCAATTCGTTCGCACCGAGCATGATCGAAAACTCGGTGCCTCGCCGCATCAGGCGAAGTTCGCCATCGGCGCCGGGCACACGCGCGGTGTCGAGCTTGACCCAGGGAATCATCGGACCGCGTTATCCGCCCGCCCACACGTCGAGCACATAACGGTTGGCGGTGCCCATTTCCTCGATCCAGCGGGCCGCGGCGGCATCATCGGCACCCTTGCGCTCGCGATAGATCGCCATCAGCGCCGCCTTGACACCTGGCTCCATCTTGCCGCCATCGCCGCAGACATAGACGATCGCGCCTTGTTCGATCAGGGTCCACACCTTGTCCTTCTGCGCCGCGATCACATCCTGCACGTAAGTCTTGGGACCTTCGGTGCGCGAAAATGCCGTGTGCAGTTCGGTGATGCCGTCGGCAGCGAACGCTTTCAGTTCATCGGCATACAAAAAATCCTGCTCGGGATGACGGCAGCCGAAGAACAGCAGCGACGGCCCGAGCGTCGCGCCCTTGGCCTTCCGCGCTGCGCGCTCCTGCAGGAAGCCGCGGAACGGCGCAAGCCCCGTTCCCGGACCGATCATGATGATCGGGACCCGTGGATCGTCAGGCAGGCGGAAGCCGGCCTTGGTTTCTCGCACCGTCGCCTGGATCGTATCGCCGGCGCGACGGCCGGCGAGATAGTTCGAGCAGACGCCCTTGTAGACGCCACGTCCCGAACTCGCGGCACCCTCGACCACTCCAACGGTGACGCTGCAGCGCGCCGGATCGCCCGACGGTGACGACGAGATCGAATAGTAACGCGGCGCCAGCAGCGAGAGCATCTCAAGGTAGGCGTTGAACGGCAGTTCGCAGGCCGGAAACTCCTCCAGCAGATCGAACACCGACTTGCGCCTGAGCAGCACCTCGGCGCGATAGCGCTCCATGGAGGCATCGTCGTCGCCGACCCAGGACAGCAGCTTCGGCTTCGTCACTGGGCAGCGGGTGTGCTCCGCCATGATCTGGATCTGCTTGCGGGTCGCAACCTGCTGCAGTTCGACAAACTCCGTCAGCAGCCGCCCGACCGAAACCGCATCGCCCGCCGGCAGTTGGGCGCGGCGGCCTTCAGCAACGTGCAGCCGGATCTGGTCCGCGGGCAGGAAGCCGAAACGGCGCGCCACCGAATCGACCAGCGCGGGATCGTTGCGCGGCACCACGCTGAGGTGATCGCCGACCCGGTATTTCAGACCTTCAGGCAGTTGCACCTCGATATGCCGCGTCGAACGGTCGGAGGCGTTCGCGCCGCTCCTGTTCTGCAATTCGGTGTTGACCAGCACCTTCATCGGCGACGCACCGCCGAGCGCGACGGCGGCGTTGACCGCCGTCGGCGCCACCGGCTCGACCGCATACAGCGGCGCATCGCTAGCACTGCGGCTGAAGCTGGTATCGACGCCGAGTTCCTTTACCGCCGCCGGCGCCGCCTTCGCGAACCAGGCGTCGAACTGGCTGTCGAGATCGCCGCGCGCATCGCCCTCACCGCGTGCAGCAAGGTTTTTTGCGCCATGCGCGGCCAATTGCTCATCGATCAGCCGTGGCACCGACTGATAAGTCGCGGCCCAATCGCTGTTACCGCATCCGAACACCGCGTAGCGCACCTTGCAGAACGCATCCTTCGGCAATCCGCTGCCGAGCCATTTCACGAATTCAGTCGCATTGTCCGGCGGCGCGCCGTTGTAGGACGCGCAGAAGATCAGCACGCCGCCCTGCTCCGGCAGCTTGCCGACATATTCATCGAGCGGGGCGAGCTTTGTCGCAAAGCCGTTGACCTCGGCCAGATCGGCCACCCGCGTCGCCAATTCCTCGGCGGTGCCGAGATTGGAGCCGTACAGTACCAACAGTGGCGTGTTGTGACCGGGACGCGCACGGGTAGGCACAGCCAAGGTCGCGACAACTGTTTTCGCAGCGGCAGCACCACCGGCAAACGCGCCGCGCTCCTGATCGGTGCGCGGCCGCACCTTGATCTTGAACCCATCAGGCTTGATCGTCAGCGTCTCCTTGAGATGCATCTGATAGCGCTGGTGGTCGATCAGCTTGAACCGCTGCAGGATCATGCCGATCGCCAACGCCGCCTCGTGCATGGCGAAGCCACGCCCGATGCAGGCGCGCTGGCCATTGCCGAACGGCTTCCAGGCGTTGAGCGGGCGGCTCTTCTCGGCCTCACGACTGAAATTCTCGGGATCGAATACATCCGGATGCGGACCCCACACCTTGGGATCGCGATGCAGCGCCAGCACCAGCACGGTGATGAAGGTGTTCTTCTTCAGCTTGTACTTGCCGCCGACAACCTCGTCCTGCAGCGGCGCGATGCCATAGGCCGGCGCCGGGGGCCACAGCCGCAGCGCCTCCTTCAGGATTTGCGTGATGTAGGTGAGTTGCGTGACCTGCTGATAGGTCGGCCTCGCGCCGAGGTCGGGACCGAGCACGCGATCGACCTCCTCGTATGCCTTCTTCAGCACTTCGGGGTGCTTGAGCAGCGCGTAGAGCGTGCAGGACAGCAGACCGCTGGTGGTCTCATGACCCGCGATCAGGAACGTGTTGATCTGGTAGCGGATGTTGACGTCGTCGAGCTGTTCGCCGGTCCCCTTGTCGACACCGGTGAGCATCGCGTTGAGCATGTCTTTCCGGGATTCCGCGTCGCCGTCGCCGCGCCGCGCCGCGATCACGTCGTCGACCATCTTGTTCATGAAGGCGACATCGGCGGTGAGATCGCTGTTGCGCCTGTGCATCCACAATTTTTCGAGCGGCAGCCCGCGCGTCATCATGATGGTTTCGAGCGAGCGGACCAGCGACTCGACGAAGGGGTGATAGTCCCTGCGATAGAACGAATTGAAGCGGTAATCGAAACCGCAGAGGCCGATGGTATCCAGCGTCAGCGCCGTCATGTCGTGGACGACGTCGATCTCGTCGTCGGCGTTGAGCCGATCCCATTTCTTCACGAGCTGCTCGGCAATATCGACCATGCTCGGGTGATAGGACTGCATGGCGCGGTTGCCGAACGGCTGCAGCAGGATATTATGCGCCTTGCTCCAGTTCGGCTCGCGCGTGTCGGCGGTAAACAGTCCATCACCACCGACGGCGCGCACGCGGCGCAGCGAGCCGCGCACCGCCTTGTCGAACCGCTTCTCGTCACTGAGTTCGTTGACGATGTCGTAGCCGGACGCAATGACGATCGGCGCGCCCATCATGTCGAGCCAGAAGATCGGCCCGAGTTCTTTGGCGAGCCGCGCCAGATGCTGGACCGGCGCGGTCGAATCCAGCGACAGCATGTTGCCGACCACCGGCTTGGTCGGCGGATGCGGGATCGGGTCCAGTCGATTTGTCGACGACATTAAAAGTCTTCCTTACCTAAACCGTCATCCTGAGGAGCGCGCTCTGCGCGCGTCTCGAAGGATGGCCCAGCACACACTATTTATGTCATCCTTCGAGGCTCGCCCACGTGATGCAAAAGCATCGCGGGGCTCGCACCTCAGGATGACAAGATCTATCCAAAACGCTTCTTACGCCATTCGATCAGCTTGGCGCTGACCTCGTCCGGCTTTTCCTGCTGCGTCCAATGGCCGCTGTCCTTGACCAGATATTTTTCCAGATCGGGAATGATCTTTTCCATCCCATCAGCGGCCGATGGCGGCAGCACCGCATCGTTTTCGGCCATGATCATCAGCGAAGGCACCCGAACGGTATAATCGAGACCGGCCGAGCGCTCCCAATTCCGCGTCATGTTGCGATACCAGTTGATGCCTCCGGTGAAGCCAGTCTTCGTGAAGGCATCGACGAAGACTTTCTTCTCCTCCGCCGACAGGATCGGCGTGCGCGGATCGTGCTGCGCGTCGTAGGCGGCTATCATCTGTGGGAACGCAAGATTGGTTTTTGCCGACGCCCCGACGCCGGCCGTTGGCGGCTGGGCTGGAGCCTCGTCCTTGCGCGGCA
Organism: Nitrobacter sp.; assembly: GCA_051953235.1. Classification (GTDB taxonomy): domain Bacteria; phylum Pseudomonadota; class Alphaproteobacteria; order Rhizobiales; family Xanthobacteraceae; genus Nitrobacter. The sequence goes on from JBQCIZ010000418.1 coordinate 11,480, forward strand.
GCGGCTTTCGCATGAAGGCATCGAACACCTGCTCGACCCGGCTGCCGAAAATACGATCAGGTTCGCGCGCGGGATCCTGGAACTGCACGATATACATGCTGTCGCCGAAGCGCTGGCGAAACAGCGCGATCGGATCCATCGGTGGCCGCGGCGTATGGGGGGTATTGACGCCGACCACGCCGGCAACGCGATCGGGATGGCGCAGCGCCATCTGCCAGACGACAAAGCCGCCCCAGTCGTGGCCCACGAAGATCGCCTTGCCGATCTTCAGGTGATCGAGCAGCCCGACCAGATCGCCGGTCAGATGCTCAAGATCGTAGTCCTCGACCTTGTCCGGCCGGTCGGTCACGCCATAGCCACGCTGGTCCGGCGCGATAACGCGAAAGCCCGCTCCGCTCAGCGCCTTGATCTGATGCCGCCACGAGAAGGCCAATTCCGGCCAGCCATGGCACAGCACGAACGGCGGCGCATCGGACTTTGGGCCCGCCTCGTAATAGCCCATGCGAATTCCGTTCGTCTGCACGAACTGGAGCGGCGGCATTTCGATCATGATCGGCAATTCCTAGCTGGCCGCGCTCTTGGCATCGGGCGACGCATATGCGGCTTCCAGAGCGTCGAACTCCTCCGGCAGCATGTCGCACAGCACCTGCACATGCGGAATGATATTGGCGCCGGCGATGAAGCCAAAATCGAGCTGGTCGCGATAGCTCTGCACGGTGATGTTGAGCGCGAGACCATGGGTCGAGATCGACACCGGGAAGATATGCAGCAACTCGGCTCCTGCAGCATAAAGCGTCTGACGCGGCCCCGGCACGTTCGACACCGTGATGTTCGCGGCCGGCGGCAACACATCGGACAGATTCGAGCGGCTGTAAAGCAACGCGAGAATCTGCGTCATGATCGGCGCTCCGAGCATCGACAGGTTGGTCACCTGCGGCATCAGCGCCCGCAGCGGATGCGACATCTCCTTCGATTTCGTGGATTGCGCGATGATGGTTTCGAGGCGCGCCTTGGGATCGTCGACGTTGGTCGCGATCGAGCAGATCATGCCGAACACCTGATTGTTGGCGTCGGTGTTGCCTTCCTCGCGCAACGAGATCGGCACCGCCGCCGTCATCGACTTGGCCGGCAGCGCGCCCTGTTCCTTCAGGTAGCGTCGCACCACGCCGCTCGCCAGCGCGAGGACAACGTCGTTCAGCTTGCCGCCGGACGCCTTGGCCAGCGCCTTGGCACGCGACAACGAGATCGAGGTGCCGGCAAAACTACGCTCCGATGAAATCGTCTTGTTCAGGATGGTCGGCGGCGACGCCATGCTGGCGATGCTGTCGCGCGACTTCGGATCGGTGACCTTGCCCACAACTTCGGAGACGCTCTTCAGCACCGACGGAATGCTGCCGGCGAACTTCACCGCGTTCTCGATCTGGAACATGGCGTTGTCGAACAGGATCGACCCGAGGTCGTTCTTGCCGGAACGCGGCAGTTCCAGCGTCCTGGCCGGTGCGGATGCGTCGAACGGCTGCCGCCAGAGTTGCTGATAGGAATCGAGGAAATTGGCGGCGACCTCGCGCGGCTCGAGCTTGCGCGTCGCGGTCGGTGGCGGCACCTCGCGCGGCACTGGCGTCACGTCATAGATCATGTTGGTCAGCGCAGCACCTGCGCCGCCATCGATGCAGGCGTGATGCATCTTGGAATAGAGCCCGATTTCGTTGTCCTTCATCCCCTCGAAGACATAGAACTCCCACAGCGGGCGGGCGCGATTGAGAAGCTTTGCGTGCATCCAGCCGACGATGCGTTCCAGGGTGGCGCGGTCGTAGGGTGCCGGCAGGCTGCCACGGAAGATGTGGCGATCGATGTCGAACTGGTCGTCCTCGACCCAGCTCGGATGATCGATGTCGAGCGGCGTCTTCTGCAGGCGCGCTTTGAGGATCGGCGCGATATGAAGCCGCGAGGCGATCATCGCCTTGAAGTCCTCGAAGAAATTGCCCTTGTAATCCTCGGGCAAACGGAAGATCGCCATGCTGCCGACGTGCATCGGCATCTCCGGCGTCTCCAGATACAGGAACGAGGCGTCCATCGAGGACAGTTTCTTGGCGTCACTCATACTTCCCTCCCGACCGCCTGCCGTGCGGCGCCTTGGGGCGCTTCTTGGCGGCAGTTCTCGCTACTCTCTCCCGAGAGCGGTCAGGATTGTGCCTGTTCCGGCGGGGGATATGCAATGGCAAACGGGCCGGAACGGTCGAATGGGCCGAATTCCCCCTCCGGTTGCGCCAGACGATCGGCCAGAGCCCACAGGACGGGCGCATTGACGCCCATACCGATATGGCTCGCAAACAGGACCTCGATGTTCTCGGCGGTATCGGAGGAACGCAACAGGCAGGTTCGCCAGTTCACGATGCCGTCGGTGCGAGAATAGATCGACGTGGCCGGAACCGGGAGATCGCCGGCAATCGCGCGGCGCAACGCGTCGTCGGCCTCGACCTGCTCGCCCGACAATGCCTCATAAAGCCGGGTGGCGTTGGTCGCCGTCACATCGCCCGCGAACGGGCTTCCCATGGTGACGACGTAGCGCACCATGTCCGGCAGGCTCAGCGCGAGATCGCGCGCGTAGATGCCGCCGAGACTCCAGCCGACGATACTGACCTTGCGCCCGGTCGCCTGGTGGATTTGCACGACCCGGTCGCGCAGCGCCTCCCGCAGCTTGATGACGCCGCCGAGATTGCGGCCCATCTCCCAGGCGTAGGTATCGTAGCCAAGATACTTGAGAAGTCGCCGCAGCGGCGCCATCGACAGATCGCTGGCAAGAAAACCCGGCAACGCCAGCACCGGATGGCCGTCGCCCTTCGGCGCATTCATCAGCAGCGGTCCGAGGGCAACGCTGGCGTTGAATTCCAGCAGCCCTCGCGCTTCGGCGAGCAGCAGGCCGACCCCCGGCGGGCGAAGCCGGTGTTCCCCGACAGGCGAACTGCGATCGGTCGGCATGCCCTATGTCTTGTCCTTGGTCCGGCCCATGCCGAGCCCGGCCATGTTGACGAACATGTCCTGAAAGCGCTCGGTCATCTTCGGATCGAACGTGAACCAGTTCTGCAGGATCGCTTCGGGCGAGAACTTCTCGATGTT
>JBQCIZ010000419.1:0-4313 GCA_051953235.1 Nitrobacter sp.
CGGCCGAACCTCGATCAGGGTTGTGCTCATGAGGCGATCAAAGCAAGTCGGGCCGCGCTCTTCAAGGTCCATCGTTAATTATCGGTTAATATGTGGATTTTCTGCATCACTGCGACGCTTTGGCTGTCTCGAAAGAGGACAGACCCCGCGTTTTGGGCCTTCTGGGTATAACACCGTCAGGATGCTGTCGGACCCATCGCGGCGGATACGACGAAAGTCGCGAAATTTGATTCGCCGTGCGACGGACTCGCGCCTGCTCCGGTGGCCGGAGAGCAGATAGATTGATTATGCGATCTTCGGCTGCGCCGCTGGCCGGTCGGAAAGAGGCGGAGCAGTTGCCAGACGTGGCCCTATCGGTGAACGGGACGACGGAAGCTGACGACGCCGGTTCAAGCCGTTGGCCCGACGATGACGTCATCCTCTATGACGGCGTCTGCATCTTCTGTTCGCGCTGGGTTCGCTTCGTGGCCGCGCGCGACGGAGCGCCGGTTTCGCTTCACGCCGATCCAGTCGGACTACGGCACACGGCTGGCGCAAGCCTTCGGCATCGATCCCGCCGATCCCGACACCAATGCGGTGATCCATGGTGGCGTCGCCTGGTTCAGGTCCGACGCTGCGTTGACGGTGCTGTCGGGTCTTTCGGGATAGCGCTGGACGCGGGCGCTGTTCGCCGTACCGAAACCGCTGCGCGACGCGGTTTATTCATTGGTCGCGAGAAATCGCTATCGAATTTTCGGAAAGACCGACGTGTGTTTTGTGCCGGATGAGGGGATGCGGGCGAGGGTGTTCGAATAGATCAAGCGTCGCCCTTCATCACCTCCCTTGCCGCCCTTTCTCCACTGTCCCTCGCCCCATGCGCGGTGGAGAAGAAGTTCGGCGAGGTAGCTTCGCCTGCGAAGAACAACCGATTGTCGACGGGAGCAGCAAGGACGGCGCGGGCGCTGGCATGGCCGGGCAGGGCGTGCGAGTAAGCGCCGAGCGCGAAGGGATCGCGGGCCCAGCGCGATTCCGCGAGCGGTGTCAGCTTGCGGCGATAATCCGAGCCGAGCAGCGCCACAATCTCGTCGATGGCTTGCGCTGCGAACGCGCCGTCGCCGGCGTCTTCCAGCTCGCGCGCGAATGTGCCGCCGAAAAATCCCTCGATGCAGGCGTGTCCGAACGGGCGCAGGTGAAAGCTGCCCATCTTTGTGCGCATGGTGGCGCCGCGCAGGTTGCCGTCCTTCGGCAACGTGTGCTCGGGATCGTCCAGCGCCAGCATCACCTTGTCGTCGACGCCGAGCGGCAGCCCGTGTGCGGCATCCACCTTCGCTGGCAGCGGCGGATCGAAGCGGATCGTTTCGTTCGCAATGAGATTGGTCGGTACGGTGACGATGACTTTTGCGGCGGTCAGCGTGCCCTTCGAGGTCTCGATGCGAAGGCGCGGGCCGGAATGATCGATGCGCCAGACGTTTGTGTTCAGCGCGATGGGGCAGGGCCGGCCGTAGGCTGCGATCAGCGCGCCATAGCCGCGGCGTACGCGCCAGTTGATCTCGGTGTCCTCATAGGCGTCGAAGTCATGCACCGAAACGGTATCGAGTTCGCAGCCATTCACATAGGTCGAGATCGCGTCGAGCATCGGATTCCAGCGGTTGCCCGGCTCGAGGTAACGGCTGGCCGCGCTGTCGGCATCGTCGTTTGCGGCCTGTTCGATACGGCCGTAGAACGCATCAAGCGCGGCGAAGAAGTCTTGCCGCTCCGGCAGCGGAAATCCCTTGTCAAAACTCTGTTCGCGCCACGGGGGACGGGTCTTGTCGATCTCGAAGCCGAGTTGCTCCGCGATCGGCACGAACGAATTCCTGTCGGCGGAATGCAGCCAGCCGCAACCGAGGTCGAAGATGATACCGGGCGCAGGGATGACGGTGTGGGCGCGTCCGCCGATGCGGTCGCGCGCTTCCAGCACGATGGCCGAGAGGCCGGAGTCCTTCAGCAAGTTCGCCGCGCCCAGTCCTGCAGCGCCGGCACCGATGATGGCGACATCGACAGAGGAGGGATGACTCAAAGACTATCTCCAGATCCCGTCACGCGGAATCCAACCCGTATCCGGCTGCTATCCGCTAGGTATAAGATACCCGAACGCAGTTGAACTCGGCGCAGGCCGGCAACGAATGCCTTTGATGGATATGCAGTCAAGAGGCGGTGGCCGCGTGCCAACACGTATACCAGAGTATCGGCCGATCCTGCACTCACAAGATAAATCCAGTCGCCTCGGCTATTTCGCCGAATGCGGAGCGCAACGCCTCTTTTTTAGTCGCGGACTATGCCGGAGTATTCCCCGGGGCCGAGAACCAAGTTGTAACGCTCGAGAAGACGTCGATGAAAATGCCAAGTCTGGCGCGGGATCGACACGCCAGACCACTTTTCGTTCCATATTTCAAATTGGACCACAGACCGGATTGTGCTCCGACTTGATGATTTAAGCCACCATCTCCTTGGTCTTTTCGGCGCGCTTGCGGTCGTTCGGGTCGAGGTGCTTCTTGCGCAGGCGGATCGATTTCGGCGTCACTTCGACGAGCTCGTCGTCCTCGATATAGGACAGCGCCTTTTCCAGCGTCATCCGGATCGGCGGCGTCAGCCGCACCGCCTCGTCCTTCGACGTGGTGCGGATGTTGGTCAGCTGTTTGCCCTTCAGCACGTTGATCTCGAGGTCGTTGTCGCGGGTGTGCTCGCCGACGATCATGCCGCGATACACCTTCCAGCCCGGCTCGATCATCATCGGGCCGCGATCTTCCAGCTTGAACATGGCGTAGGCGACCGCCTCGCCCTGGTCGTTGGAGATCAGCACGCCGTTGCGGCGGCCCTGGATGTCGCCCTTGTAGGGCGCATAGCCGTGGAACAGGCGATTCATGATCGCGGTGCCGCGGGTGTCGGTGAGCAGTTCGCCCTGATAGCCGATCAGGCCGCGGGTCGGCGCGTAGAACACGAGCCGCAGACGATTGCCGCCGGACGGCTTCATCTCCATCATCTCGGCCTTGCGCTCGCTCATCTTCTGCACGACCACGCCGGAGTGCTCTTCGTCGACGTCGATTACGACCTCCTCGATCGGCTCCAGCCAGTCGCCGGTGGTCTCGTCCTTGCGCAGCACGACGCGCGGACGCGACACCGAAACCTCAAAGCCTTCGCGGCGCATGGTCTCGATCAGGATCGCGAGCTGCAGTTCGCCGCGGCCCGAGACTTCCATCGAATCCTTGTCGGCGGCTTCCACGACGCGCAGCGCGACATTGCCCTCCGCTTCGCGCAAGAGGCGGTCGCGGATCATGCGGCTCGTCACCTTGTCGCCTTCGGTGCCGGCGAGCGGCGAGTTGTTGACCATGAAGGTCATCGACACGGTCGGCGGATCGATCGGCTGCGCCTGCATCGGCGTCTCGACAGAAGGATCGCAGAAGGTGTCGGCGACGGTGCCTTTGGTGAGGCCCGCGATGGCGACGATATCGCCGGCTTCAGCTTCCTCGAGCGGAGTGCGCTCGATGCCGCGGAAGGCGAGGATCTTGGAAATGCGTCCCTGCTCGATCAGCTTGCCGTCGCGGGCGAGCACCTTGACGCTCTGGTTCGGCTTGATCGATCCGGAGCTGATGCGCCCGGTAATGATGCGGCCGAGATAGGGATTGGCTTCGATGATGGTGCCGATCATGCGGAACGGACCTTCCTCGACCTGCGGCGGCGGCACGTGGCGCACGATCAGGTCGAACAGCGGCTGCATGCCGGCGTCCTGCGGACCTTCGGGGCTGTCGGCCATCCAGCCCTGCTTGGCCGAGCCGTAGAGAATCGGGAAATCGAGCTGCTCGTCGGTGGCGTCGAGCGCGGCGAACAGGTCGAACACCTCGTTGATGACTTCGGTCGGCCGCGCGTCGGGACGATCGACCTTGTTGATGACGACGATCGGTTTCAAACCAACTTTAAGCGCCTTCGACACCACGAACTTGGTCTGCGGCAGCGGACCTTCGGCGGCGTCCACCAGCACCAGCGCGCCGTCCACCATGTTGAGGATGCGCTCCACCTCGCCGCCGAAATCGGCGTGGCCAGGCGTATCGACGATGTTGACGCGGATATCCTTCCACTGCACCGAGGCCGCCTTGGCCAGGATGGTGATGCCGCGCTCGCGCTCGAGATCGTTGGAGTCCATGGCGCGTTCGGCCACCTTCTGGTTTTCGCGGAAGGTGCCGGACTGCTGCAGCAGGCGATCGACGAGGGTGGTCTTGCCGTGGTCGACGTGGGCAATGATGGCGACGTTGCGGAGGTTCATGGGACTGGCTTCTTCTTGATCGGGACAACTCCGC
>JBQCIZ010000420.1:0-3548 GCA_051953235.1 Nitrobacter sp.
CCCGAATCTGAAGTTCGCCTCATTTTGCCGCGCCTGCTGAACCACCACACTGGAAGAAAAATCGCTCGCCAGCACATAAGGCCGGCGAGCGCCAAGTCGTGGGGAGTTCAAGTCGTGGGAAGTTACTGAAACAGCTTCATCGCGTTGAGCAGGGTCTGGACGACGCCCGCGAGCAGCGGGATGCCGACGAAGCTCCAGGCGAGGACAAGCTTGAGTGCGGGCGTTTGCGATGTGGTGGCGGATGCGGGCATTGTTTTCTCCTATAATCCCGGCGGGAAGCCTGACGCAGCGGTGTCCGCTTCGACCTGGGCCGCGCAATTTTTCTCTTTCATGGCAGCGAGTTTCTGCATCACGTGATAAGCGGTCCAGGCGAGGAGCAGGTGAAAGAATCCTGCCGCGGTCGGATGTGCGTCATTCATCCCGTCCTCCCTATGCGGCGGTCTTTGGTACGAGTCCCGGCAGGGCGTCGGCTTCCGCCTTCATGTGATATTTCCGGTCGACCGCCTTGACGCAGAGGTTGGCGATGAAGCCGATCACCAGCAAGCCCGCCATGATGTACATGGTGGTGTTGTAGGCCTGCGCCTTCGGCACGCCGTGGGTGACGTTGTATTCGCGGATGTAGTTGATCAGCACCGGTCCCATGATGCCCGCCGCCGACCAGGCGGTGAGCAGGATGCCGTGGATGGCGCCGACATAGCGGGTGCCGAACATGTCGCGCAGATAGGCGGGCACCGTCGAGAAGCCGCCGCCATACATCGAGACAATGATCAGGAAGCAGCACACGAACAATGTGACGTTGCCGTGGCCGCCGGCGTAGGGCACCGTGATGTATAGGACGAAGCCCAGCACCATGTAGACGAAGTATGTGTTCTTGCGGCCGATGAAGTCCGATAGCGACGCCCAGCTGAACCGGCCGCCCATGTTGAAGAGACTCATCAGGCCGACGAGGCCGGCCGCGGCGATCGGAGTGATGTGGCCGGGGAACATCTCCTGGCTCATGGCCGATGCCTGGCCCAGCACGCCGATACCGGCCGTGGTGTTGAGGAACAGCACCACCCAGATCAGCCAGAACTGCGGCGTCTTCACCGCGTCATAGACATAGACGTCGTTTGTGGTGATGAGCTTGGTCGCTGCCTTCTGCGGAACGTAGCCGTCCGGCTTCCAGCCGTCCGCCGGCACGCGCACGATGGTGGCGCCGACCATCATGAAAACGAAGTAGGCGCAGGCCAGAACGACAAACGACTCGAGGACGCCGACATGCGTCGCCGTCGTGAACTTGCTCATGAGCCAGACCGACAGCGGAGAGGCGATCAGCGCACCACCGCCGAAGCCCATGATCGCCATACCGGTGGCCATGCCGGGACGGTCCGGAAACCATTTCATGAGCGTCGAGACCGGCGAAATGTAGCCGATGCCGAGCGCCATGCCGCCGAAGAAGCCGTAGCCGAGATAGATGATCCAGAGATTGTGCATGTACACGCCGATGGCGGACAGCAGGAAACCGCCGGCCCACAGGCATCCCGCGGTGAACATTGCCTTGCGCGGTCCGCCTTCCTCGACCCAGCGGCCGAACAGCGCGGACGAAATGCCGAGCATGGCCATCGCGATCGAGAAGATCCAGCCGAGCTGGGTCAATTTCCAGTCGCCCGGCGCCGATTGCGAGATGCCGAGCAGTTTGGTCATCGGCAGGTTGAAAACGCTGAACGCATACGCCTGGCCGATACACAGATGCACGCACAATGCAGCCGGCGGCACTAGCCAGCGGCTGTAACCCGGTTTTGCAATGGTGTGCGAGCGATCGAGAAAAGGTAACAACGATCGCGATTCATTCCCCGGCGGATTCAATGTCGTCGTCATAATGGGCTCCCTCCAACGGCATCGCTGTTCTCGGCGGACTCATGTCCGCCATCGCGATTGCGCGCGATTCAACGCTACGCGGGCCATTGATTTTGACAAACGAATTGTATTGGGCGGTATTATCGGATTTATAGATATAAACCCGCGTTGACGGTCAGTATCCTCCCGCTCGTTGCAGGGCAGAGAGGCCCAAGACGAATCCAAAATAATTTATCGTGGCGATGTCGTTTCGTGATCGGCCCGTTCGACTGACCGTGATCCCCGACAACGGATCATGTCTTAATCCCGGCGCACGATGCCGGCCATCAGGAGTCCAACCATGCAGTACCTGTTGATGATCTACCAGAACGAGGCCGAATACGCGAAGCTCGACCCTGCGGTCCTGCAAAAGAACTCCGAGGAGTATGTCGCGTTCACGCAATCGATCGTCCAGTCCGGCAATTTCAAGGCCGGCGACAGGCTTCGTCCGGTCGCGACCGCGACGACGGTGCGGGTGCGTGACGGCAAGACCCTGACCACCGACGGGCCGTTCGCCGAAACCCGCGAGCAACTCGGCGGCTACTATCTGATCGAAGCGAAGGATCTCGATGCTGCACTGGCGATCGCCGCCAGGATTCCAAGCGCACGGACCGGCGCGATCGAAGTGCGGCCGATCTGGGTTTACAACTGACGGCTTCGAATATGTCATTCCCCGATGCGCAACGGCGCATCGGGGAATGCGAGTGAACCTTTGAGTCCGGACTCATGACGCCACACGACATCGGATCGATCATGCGCGGCGAGGCGGGGCGGGCGCTTGCGACCCTGATCCGCCTGGTCGGCGATTTCGATCTGGCCGAAGACTCGTTGCAGGACGCTTTCGCCGCCGCGCTGGAGCGCTGGCCTGTGTCGGGCATTCCGTCGAACCCGCGCGCATGGCTGGTCAATGTCGGCCGCAACAAGGCGATCGACCGCATCCGGCGGCAGGTAAATTTTCGCGGCAAGCAGGCCGAACTGACGCACGACCTGCTGCTCAACGCGTCACAGGACGCGACCCGCGACGGCGGCGAAGCTGTCCTTGATGACGACATGCTGCGGCTGATCTTCACCTGTTGCCATCCGGCCTTCGCGGCCGACGTGCAGGTGTCGCTGACGTTGCGGACGGTTTGCGGCCTGACAACGGCGCAGGTGGCGCGCGCCTTTCTGGTCGGCGAGGAGGCGATGGCGCAGCGGCTGGTGCGTGCCAAGCAGAAGATTCGCCTCGCAGGCATCCCGTACGAAGTGCCGGACCGCGACGCGCTTGCGCCGCGGCTGCATGGCGTGCTCGCCGCGATCTATCTGGTGTTCACCGAAGGCTATGCCGCGACCTCCGGCGAGGATCTGATGCGCGCCGATCTCGCGCGCGAGGCGATCCGGCTGGGCCGCTTGCTCGACGGATTGTTGCCCGGCCGCGGCGAGATCAAGGGATTGCTGGCGCTCATGCTGCTGCACGACGCGCGCGGCGCCGGACGCCGTACGGCGGCGGGCGACATCGTGCTATTGGAGCAACAGGATCGCGCGCTATGGGATCGCGCGCAGATTGCTGAAGGGTTGTATCTCGTCGAGGACGCGTTGCGCGTCCCCGGCCGGCCCGACAGCTACGCAGTGCAGGCGGCCATCGCCGCGCTTCATGCGCGCGCGCCGGATTACGAATCCACGGACTGGCGGCAGAT
>JBQCIZ010000421.1:0-3391 GCA_051953235.1 Nitrobacter sp.
ACCAGCACCACCGCGACGGCCGCGGTCAGCACCCACTGGAAAATCCACCCGAGTTGTTCGGAGCCGCCGAGAAAGCGCACCCAGCCGAAGATGCTTTGCAGCTTGCACCACGGCGCGCGTCCCTCGGTCAGGAAAGCCTGCGAGAACATCGGCAGCCAGTGAAAGAAGGCCTGCCAGCTTTCGGTGCCGAAGGCGAGCCAAGACACCGCGGCAAGCGCCACCGCCGTGATGCCCGCGGTGACGAACACCGTCCATTGCGAGGCCGCGATCAGCACCAGCGGAAACAGTAGCCCGTATTGCGGCTTGTAGGTCAGCAGACCGAGACAGATGCCCGACAGTATCGGCCGCGCCGGCAACAGCCACAGCATCGCGCCGATCAGCGAGGCCGTGAGAAATCCGTTTTGGCCGACCAGCGTGTTCGTCAGCACCACGGGGAAAGCAACGCCGAGCAGCAGACCGAAGGCCTTGCCCGTCACCGCGCGCATCATCGCGAGATACGGCACGAGGCTCGCCAGCGCCCAGCCAGCGAACGCGACGCCATACGGAAAATGCGCAAGCAGCAACGCGACGAACAGGAACGGCGGCGGATAGTGCCAGGCGAAGTTGCCGGGATAGCTTTGCCCGAGCACGGCGACCTGAACCTGCTTCTGGATACCCCAGTCCCAGGCCAGCGCAGGGTGACCGTCAAGCGCGAGCTTGCCGGCCGACCAGACGTTCACGAAATCGGTCGGGATGCCGAGACCCTGGCCGTCGAAGATCCAGAAGTGGGCGAGATACGCGCCGGGAAAAAACGCCACATTGATGACGGCCAGCACGAAGCAGGCGTTCAGCAGCAGCGCCGGAATGGCGCCATGTCCCGAAACAGCGGATGGGGATGCGGGCGCGGCCATGCGCGATCCTTCTCGCGCATCATGCGCGCCCCCGACATTGCCTCAGGCGGCCTTGAGGAAATCTTAACGGTTGCACATCCCGGCGTGGCGATGATGCCCGCTACGATCCTTGCACTCGCGGGCGCCGCCGAAACGCAACGGCCCGACTTATAGATGCAGCATCTTCAGCACGCCGAGGCCGGCGAGCCCGATGAAGATGAGATAGATCGCAACCACAAGATTGAGGAAGCGCGGCATGATCAGGATGAGAACGCCCGCGATCAAAGCCACGATGGGTTGGATGTGGGCTGCCGTGATGACCATGAGGAAACCTCCGCTTGCGGCGATCTGCGCCGTGTGACGAATCGAAAGCTGACTTTATCCGCCGAGCCGGTTCCACGATAGCTGGCGCACATGACACCTCGCCGGTTCCACACCGGTTTGCCGTTTCATTTTATCGCCGCGAGCTTGCCGCAAAAATGCACGCGCAATGCCGCTTCGCGAGCGGGAACGATAACAAACCCCGGGAATTGGCAGGACGCCCCATCGAACGGGCGTGCGTCTACGGGTGCGCGTCTGTCATCGCACAAGGAGATCAACCATGCGAAACACAGCTCTCGCTATCGCGACACTTGTGGCAATCGGCGCGCCGCTTGCCGCGCAGGCGCAAGGCGTGACAGTCGGCGTTGCACCGTCAACGGGCGTCGTCGTCACGACGCCAGTCGAAATCGATGCCAATGGCGGAATCGCCTACGAGCAGCGACCGGCGTTCCGCGACTACGTGGTGCGCGAACGCGTCCCCGTCTACCGCGTGCCGGAACGCGTCGTTGTCGGCGCGACCCTGCCGGACGACGGCATCACCTACTACGACGTGCCGGAACGGTTCGGTGCGACGCCCTATCGCTACACCGTGGTGAACGGCGAGACGGTGCTGGTGGAACCGCGTACGCGGCGCATCATACAGGTGCTCGATTAGCGCACCGCGTTGAAACAACTTCGCTCGCTGCCGGCACCGACAGCGTTTCCCGCGAAATTGAATACCGGTTCGCGTCAGGAAGCGTTTGAGTTCGATTGTCGGCGCCGCGCGAGCGGGCCAAGGCCCCGTCCCGCGACCTCCAGAGGGACGGGGCTTTTGGTTATGTGCCGCTAGCGGGTGGCGCTCTCTCGCAAGAGTGGCCGAGACCTAAAAATTTCGCCGTCATGGCCGGGCTTGTCCCGGCCATCCACGTCTTTGAGCTGATAGCGCTCCAGGCCGTGGATGCCCGCTCAATCCTGAATCTTGGAGAAATCCGCGACCGCGCGGGTGGCGCTGCGGATTTCGTTGAGCAGCTTCAGGCGATTCTCGCGCACCCTGGCATCGTCGTCATTGACCTTCACCTTGTCGAAGAAGGCATCGACCGCCGGACGCAGCTTCGCCATTGCGGCCATGGCGGCTGCGAAATCTTCTTTCGCGACAGCGGCGCCGGCTTCAGCCTTGGCCTGATCGATCGCCTTGGCCAGCGCCTTCTCTTCATCGAGCTTGTAGAGCGAGGCATCCGGCGCGCCGCCGAAGGTGCGCTTGTCCTTCTTCTCCTCGATGGCCAAAATATTGCTCGCACGCTTGGTGCCGGCCAGCAGGTTCTTGCCGTCGTCGGTATCGAGGAATTTTCCGAGCGCCTCGACGCGGCGCATGACCATCAGCAGGTCGTCCTGACCTTCGAGCGCAAACACCGCGTCGACGAGATCATGCCGCGCACCCTGTTCGCGCAGTTGGACTTTCAGACGGTCGGCGAAGAAGGAGAGAAGATCATTCCTGTCGTGCGACTTCGCGGTCTTGCCGAAGATCGGCAGTAACGGCATCCGAATGCCGTTGTCTGCAACCAGCCGGATCACACCCAGCGCGGCACGCCGCAAAGCGAACGGATCCTTCGATCCCGTCGGCTTCTCATCAATCGCCCAAAAACCTGTAAGAATGTCGATCTTGTCGGCCAGCGCGACCGCGATACTCACGGGATCAACAGGCACGCGATCGCCGGGTCCCTGCGGCTTGTAGTGCTCCTCGATGGCCGCGGCGACGGAGGCGTCCTCGCCAGCGGCCTGCGCATAGTATTTCCCCATCAGGCCCTGCACCTCGGGAAATTCGCCGACGACTTCCGTGAGCAGGTCGGCTTTCGCCAGCCGCGCAGCGCGCTTCGCCTTCTCGACATCGGCGCCGACCAGCGGCGCGATTTCAGCGGCGAGGCGTTCGATGCGCGCGATGCGCTCCGCTTGCGTGCCGAGCTTTTCGTGGAACACGATGTGCTCGAATTTCGGCAGCCGGTCCTCGAGCTTCGTCTTGAGGTCGGTCTCGTAGAAGAATTTCGCGTCCGACAGCCGCGCGCGGATGACGCGTTCGTTGCCGGCGACGATGGCCTTGCCGCCGTCGGTCGCCTCGATGTTGGCGACGAGAATGAAGCGGTTGGCGAGCTTGCCCGCCGCGGGATTCTCGACGACGAAGCACTTCTGGTTGTTGCGGATGGTGGCGCGGATGACCTCGCCGGGTA
>JBQCIZ010000422.1:0-2348 GCA_051953235.1 Nitrobacter sp.
GATGGCGGCATATCGAGCGACGGCGAGAGTCTGACGCTCGGCCGTATCCCGCAATACGACCAGTATACGGCAGTCTACGACATCACCGGTCACACGGTTTATCTGCCGGACGGCACGAAACTCGAGGCGCATTCGGGTCTCGGCAGCATGCTCGACGATCCGCGCTATGCGAACCGCAAGATGCGCGGCGTCACGCCGCCGCACATCTACGACCTGTCGCTGCGCGAAAGCCTGTTCCACGGCGTCGAGGCGATCCGCCTCAATCCGATTGGCGGCGAAGACAAGATCTACGGGCGCACCGGATTGCTGGCGCATACCTACATGCTCGGACCGAACGGCGATTCCAACGGCTGCGTGTCGTTCAGGAACTACGCTGCGTTCCTGCACGCCTACAAGAGCGGCCGGATCAAGCGGCTGGTGGTCGTCGCGAAGCTCTGAAGCCGCCTCCAATCAAGGAAGCGGCGCCGTTACATCGGCCGCACTTCGACGACGTCGGGCACGAAGTGCGTCCGCAGGTGCTGGATACCGTGCTGGAGCGTCGCGGTGGATGACGGGCAGCCCGCGCACGACCCCTTCATGTTGAGATAGACGATGCCGTCCTTGAAGCCGCGGAAGGTGATGTCGCCGCCATCGTTGGCGACCGCTGGCCGGACGCGCGTCTCGATCAGATCCTTGATCGCTTCGACCGTTTCTGCGTCCTGCTCGTCGAAGAACTCATCGGCGCTTTCATCCACGTCGCTCGCCGCGCTGCCGTCCGTCATCAGCGGAGCGCCCGACATGTAGTGTTCCATGATGGCGCCGAGGATCGCCGGCTTGAGGTGCTGCCAGTCGCTGTCATCCTTGGTCACGGTGACGAAGTCGTTGCCGTAGAACACGCCGGTGACGCCCGGCACGTCGAACAGCTTCTCGGCGAGCGGCGAGCGGCTGGCCGCCTCGCGGCTGGTGAATTCCATGGTGCCGTTGTCGAGCACGGTGCGGCCCGGAATGAATTTGAGGGTCGCAGGATTGGGGGTAGCTTCGGTCTGAATGAACATGGGTCTCTCCGGCGTCGCCGGTTCAAGGCCGGCGCGTGAGTTCCCTTAGCAGATAGCTATCGCAAAAGCACGATCAAGGGCGCGAATCTGGCCGTTTCGGAACCGGAACAGAGGCTTACGACAGTGCGTCGATCTCGTCGTCGTTCAGGCTGCCGGGCACGATCGTGACGGGGATCGGGAAGGTTCCCGCGGTCTTGGCGAGCGTTGTGATGATCGGACCGGGGCCTTCGGGTCCGCCGCTTGCAGCCAGTACCAGCATGGAAATATCGACATCCTTCTCGATGACATCGAGAATTTGTTCGAGCGGAATGCCCTCGCGAATGACGCGCTCCGGCGTGATGGCGGCGATGCCGTTGGCCCGGCCCGATGCGCGGTCGAGCGCCGATTCCGCGCCCTCATAGGCCTCGGCGCGCATCACTTCTGCGACGCCGAGCCACTGCTGGTTATGGTCTTCGGTCTCGATCACGCGCAGCATCACGACGCCGCCGCCGACACGGATCGCGCGGCGGCTTGCGTAATAGACGGCGCGGTCCCACTCCGCGCTGTCATCGACGATGACAAGATATTTCGGTTTGTGACCCGACTCGTAGCTTCGACGTTGGTTGCTCATGCATGTCCCGGTGCTGAACCACGCAAACGAACGCTATGCTGCCATGGCGCAGACCGGTCCGACAAGCGCGTTGCGAAATGCGTGTGCCGCACGATGCAGGCGGCACAGGTCTTTTTTGGAATTGACATTCGCGAAACAGTAGTCGCGGACGGAGAGCGTCAGCGCTTGCGAATGAAGCCGACGATGTCCTTCACAGCGTCCATGGTTTCCGACGCGATCGCGCGTGCGCGGTCGCTGCCGTCGATCAGCACCTGATCGATGTAGGCACGATCACTGGCGAGCCGCTTCATCTCCAACGTCATTGGCGACAGTTTTTCGACCGCGAGCTCGACCAGGTTCGATTTGAAGGCGGAAAACTGCGCGCCGCCGAAATCCTTGAGAACATCGGATTTCGGCTTGCCGGACAGCGCGGCGTAGATGCCGACGAGATTGTCGGCTTCGGGCCGCGGCTCGAGTCCCTTTTCCTCCGACGGCAACGGATCCGGATCGGTCTTGGCCTTGCGGATCTTTTGCGCAATGGCGTCGGCATCGTCGGTCAGATTGATGCGCGAATAGTCCGACGGATCGGACTTCGACATCTTCTTGGTGCCGTCGCGCAGGCTCATCACCCGCGTCGCCGGGCCGGTGATGACAGGTTCCGGCAGCGGGAAGAACCTGTCGTTGAAGCCGTTGGCGGCAATGGATTCCGAAAAGTCGTTGTTGAA
>JBQCIZ010000423.1:0-2323 GCA_051953235.1 Nitrobacter sp.
GCCTGCGCGTTCTGCGGCACATCGAGATCGCCGCGAACGATCGCGAGGTCGGCGCTGCCATCGGACAGGGCCGTCGCGCTCGCGGTCGCGTCCTTGGTCAATAGTGGGCGCAGGCGAATCTGCTTGTGCGAACTCGCAAACGCTTGCGTGAGCGCCTGAACGACCTTGGCGTCGTCGCTGCTCTGCGGGCCGACCGCAACCCGCAGCACCACCGGACGCATGGAGTAGTAATAAATGCCGGTGACTGCGCCAACGAGAGCCAGCACGCCGGCGAGGGTGATGAGCGTGAGTTTGCGGCGCGCCGATCGCGGAGACGCTGGCGCAGCAGAGGGGACAACATTGGAACCGTTAGCGGCCGGTCGGGAAGACAATCGCCTGAAACCTGTTGTCATGCTGCCAATGCGGTTGCGGCCATACCCTAGCAATTTTCTCGTGGTGCCCGAGTTACGTTTTCGTCATGGTGAGTTGGCCAGTTCCCCGGTTTCTGGACCGACATTGTGGCGGGGATCGGATCGACCCATCCGGTGTTAAACCGGATCCCCATCGGCAAGGAGGCGGGTATGGCAGAGCGGTTATCGGCGGACGCGCGGACATCGGCCCTCAAGGCGCTGTCCGGCTGGAAGGATGTTCCAGATCGCGACGCCATCGCGCGGACCTTCACATTCCGGGATTTCAACGAAGCGTTCGGCTTCATGGCGCGGGTCGCGCTCGTCGCCGAGAAGAACGATCATCACCCGGAATGGCGTAATGTTTACAAGACGGTAGAGGTCGTGCTGTCGACCCATGACGCCGGCGGCGTGACCGCGAACGACATCGAGCTTGCCGAGGCGATGAACGCGGTCGCGCGCCAGCTCGGAGCCGCCTGATGTCCCGTCCGGCGATCTTGCGACAAGGAGGCAGACTTCCCACGTGAACGCTTGAGTGAACGGGTGAGCGTGTGGCGGCTGCGACGATCCGCCGCTCGGTGCTTGCGAGGAACCTGACGATGGCGTCCGAACACAGCGTGGGATTCGAGCCGGCCGACCGGCTGGCGCAGGACCGCGGCCGTGTGCGCAAGCAGTTCTGGATCAAGCTGAAGCGGTTCGCCGCGACGCTGCCATTCGCCGAGGATCTGCTCGCGGCCTACTATTGCGCATTCGACAGGCAGACGCCGCGCCACGTGCAGGCGGCGCTGCTCGGCGCCATCGCCTATTTCATCCTGCCGTTCGACTTCATTCCGGACATGTTGCCGGTGCTCGGATTTACCGACGATGCGGCGGTGCTTGCCGCCGCAATCCGGACTGTGGCAAGTCACATCACGCCCGCGCATCGCGATGCTGCGCGCGCTGCGCTGAAGCGGGACCTGAGTCATCCGACCATTTGAATGAGCCGTCATCCTGAGGTGCTCGCCGCTTGCGGCGAGCCTCGAAGGGCGACGGCGATCCTTCGAGGCTCGCTTCGCTCGCACCTCAGGATGACGGCGAAGCGGTCGTGCAGGGATGGCGGCGTGAGTATAGCGCGCGCCTCCAGCACCTTTACGGATGCAGGATCACCTTGCCCATGGCCTGACGTCCGGCGAGCACCTTGAGCGCGTCGGCGGTTTGCGCCAGCGGGAAAGTGCGATCGACGTGCGCCGAGATTTTTCCCTCAGCGGCCCATTGCGCGAGCTTCTCCAGATTGGAGCGGTTCTTCTTGGGATTGATCCGCGTCCACGCGCCCCAGAACACGCCGCGGATGTCGCAGCCTTTCAGCAGCGCGAGGTTGAGCGGCATTTTCGGAATGTCGCCGGCCGCGAAGCCGATCACGAGGAAGCGGCCCTCCCATGCGATGGCGCGCAACGCGGCCTCGGAATAGCTGCCGCCGACCGGGTCATAGACGATATCGACGCCCCTGCCGCCGGTCAACTTCTTCAGGCCTTCCTTGAGGTCTTCCTTACTGTAGTTCAACGTCAGCTCGGCGCCATGCTCCTTCGCAAAGGCCAGCTTTTCATCCGACGATGCGCACGCGATCACCTTCAGCCCCATCAGCTTGCCGATTTCGCAGGCTGCGAGTCCGGTGCCACCGGCCGCGCCGAGCACGGCGAGCGTTTCGCCGGGTTTTGGCGAGGCGCGATCTTCCAGCGCGTGCAGCGTGGTGCCGTAGATGATGATGATGCCGGCGGCGCGATCGAAGCTGAGATTGTCCGGGATCTTGAAGATCTGCTCCGCGGGCAGCGCGATCTTCTCGCGCGCGCCGTTGTGGCCGCACGACGCCATCACGCGATCGCCAATCTTGAGATCGGTGACCCCCGCGCCCACGCTTTCGATCACGCCGGCGACCTCGGCCGACGGCGAGAACGGAAACG
>JBQCIZ010000424.1:0-2435 GCA_051953235.1 Nitrobacter sp.
GCAGACGCTGAAGCAGACCCAGGACCGTTTCAACGTCGGCGAAGTCACCCGCACCGACGTGGCGCAGTCGCAGGCGCAGCTCGCCGCCGGCCGGACGCAATTGCTGGCCGCGGAATCCACGCTTACGACGACGCGCTCGAATTTCCGCCGCATCATCGGCAACGAACCGCGCGCATTGGCGCCAGGTTCGCCGGTGGATCGTTTCCTGCCCGCATCGCTGACAGGCGCCGTGGATCTCGGTCTCACGCAGAATCCGAACGTGACTGCGGCGATGTTCGGCATCGACGTGAGCTACCTGCAGGTCAAGGTCGCCGAGGGCGCACTGTTCCCGACTGTGACGCTTCAGGCCAACGTGCAGCAGGCCTACGAGCAGCAGCTCACGGTGCAGAAGCAGTTCTTCGCGTCCGCGATCGCTTCCGTGACGGTACCGCTCTATCAGGGCGGCGCTGAGTATTCGCTGATCCGCCAGTCGAAGGAAACGCTGGCGCAGCAGCGCCTCAGCCTCGAGCAGGTGCGCGATCAGACCCGCGCCAGCGTGGTGCAGGCGTGGGGCCAGCTCGTCGCGGGCAAATCCCAGGTGGCGTCGGCGCAGGCACAGGTGACGGCTTCCGAAATCGCGCTGAACGGCGTGCGCGAGGAAGCCAAGGCCGGACAGCGCACCACGCTCGACGTGTTGAACGCGCAGCAGGCGCTGGTGAACGCGCGCGTCGCGCTTGTCACCGCGCAGCACGATCGTGTCGTCGCGTCGTATGCCGTGTTGAGCGCGGTCGGACGGCTGTCGCCGCAGGTGTTGAAGCTCCACACCACGGTCTACGATCCGAGTGTTCACTATCACCAGGTGCGTGACAGCTGGGTCGGCGTTCGTACGCCGGATGGACACTGATCGAACATGACAAAGGGCTGTGTCCACAGCCCTTTGCTTGCAATCAAATGTTACCGTGACATACCCTTGAGCGGGGGCGCGAAGCGATTCGCGTATCCGGCGTTTGCAGGCGTTGCGACGGATGCGGGGCGGAGATTCAGTCGGCGTCGTGTTCCGCGGCGCCTGATCCGGGGACAGGTCGGGCCGGCGTGATGACAATTCGCACCCGCATTTCCGGAACCGGACAATCCTCTGTCGCTTGATGCCAGAACGCTGACGTGAGCGTTGAAGATCGAAGGCGTTGAAGATGTGGAGTTGGACATGACGCAGCCTGCAAAGGTCCAAGAACCCTCGATGGAGGAGATTCTGGCGTCGATCCGCCGCATCATCGCCGACGACGATGCGAAGCCCGCGGCGGCCCCCGAAAAGCCGGGCGCTCAGACAGCCGCGAAGCCGGCAGCGCCGGCTGCACAGGCAAAGCCCGCCAGCAAGATGACCGGAATTCCGCTGTCCGCGATTGCACCGAAGCCGGCCGCGAGTCCGCCTCCACCCATGCCGGCGCCGGCTGCGACCAACAGTCAGGACGACATCGATGCAATGCTCGCGAGCCTCGATGCCGCGACCACCGAGGAAGAGGTGCGACCGCCGCAGGCCGACGAGGTATTCGAACTGACCGACGACATGGCGTTGTCCGATCCGGCACCGGCGGCCTTCCAGAAGGTGGATCCGCAGGACGATCTGGAATTCACGGAGCCGCCACCGCCGCCCCCACAGGCCCCGCCGGTGGCGCAGCCGTCCTTTTCGAGCGCCGCCGCTCCGAGCGCTGCGGCGGCTGCACCGCAAATTCCGGCAGCGCAAATCCTGTCGCATTCGACGGTTTCCGCGGTCGAATCCGCCTTCAACACGCTTGCCAATACGGTTTTGAGCAACAACGCCCGCACCCTTGAAGACCTCGTCAAGGAGATGCTGCGCCCAATGCTGAAGTCCTGGCTCGACGACAACCTGCCGGGACTGGTCGAGCGCATCGTCAAGGCCGAAATCGAGCGAGTCTCGCGCGGACGATCCTGAGATCCGCGCCAATCGGTCTCCGATCCTCCATCTGCAACGTGGGGCTGGTATTCGCCGCTGCAGGGCGCTTTATTGGGCCCTCATGTTGACTTGGCGTGCGCCGAAAGGCTTTTACGCCGTCAAACGTCCCTTATTCCGCGAATTCGCCTGAAACGGCGCCGACTGTGATTGCATTGCCATGATCGAAAAGACCTATCAGCCCGCCGATATCGAAGGCCGCATGTCCCGTTTGTGGGAAGACGCCGATGCCTTCAAGGCGGGCCGCAGCGACCGGCGCGACGCGCAGCCGTTCACGATCGTAATCCCGCCGCCGAACGTCACCGGCTCGCTGCATATGGGGCACGCGCTCAACAACACACTGCAGGACGTGCTGTGCCGCTTCGAGCGGATGCGTGGCCGCGACGTGCTGTGGCAACCCGGCACCGATCACGCCGGTATCGCGACCCAGATGGTGGTCGAGCGGCAGTTGATGGAGCGGCAGGAGCCCGGCCGCCGCGACATGGGC
>JBQCIZ010000425.1:0-2709 GCA_051953235.1 Nitrobacter sp.
ATAGTCGTAGGTCAGCGGCGCCTCGACGGTCGGCTGCCAGCGCGCCATGTCGTCGGCGCGCAGCACGCCGCGATGCGGCGATCCGCTGACGTCCATGACATCCTGCGTGCGGCAGAACGCGTCGATCGCCTCCGCCACGAATCCCTGCGACCACGATTTGCGCGCGCGTTCGATCTGCGCGATGCGGTCGCCGCCCGCGCTTTCCGCATCGGTCAGGATGCGGGCGTAGGGTTCGGGGAGTTTTGTGTTGGTGAACAGCGGACCCGGCCGGGGCACCGCGGTGTTCGGCAGGTAGAACGCCGCCGAGGTGGTCCAGTGCTTGCGGAACAGTTGCTCGACGGTTGCGATGGTCGCGGACGCGCGCTCGACCAGCGGATAGCCGTTGGCCGCGTAGGCGATCGCGGTTTCGATCACGTCACGCAGCCGCATGGTGCCGTAGTCGCGCAGCAACAGCATCCAGGATTCGAACGTGCCTGGAACGCAGGCGGCGAGCAGCCCGGTGCCCGGCACCATGTCGAGGCCTTCGCTGCGGTAGTGCGCGATGGTAGCGCCGGCAGGGGCAGGGCCCTGGCCGCAGATCACCTCGGTGCGGCCGCGTTTGACGTCATGCACGATGATCGGAACATCGCCGCCGGGACCGTTCAGATGCGGCTCGACCACCTGGAGTGTGAACGCGGTCGCAACCGCGGCATCGAAAGCGTTGCCGCCCTTTTCGAGAATGGACATGCCGACCGCGGTCGCGATCCAGTGGGTCGAGGTGACGACGCCGAACGTGCCTTCGATCTCGGGCCGGGTGGTGAACGGATCGGGATTGATGTTGCCCATCTTGAATCGAACCTGCGTCGGTGAAGATATCAGCGACGCACTTGACCACAGCCGGGCCGCACTGCCAACCGCAGCGCTAATCAGGGCTGTGTTGCAACGGCTCGAATTGGTTCATTGACCGCGTGACAGGCGACCCCATTGATCAGTCTTGGAACTTCTTTACGGCAAAGATCGAAGACCTCCGGGCAGCGCGGATTGAACGGGCATCCCGGCGGTGGATTGATCGGACTCGGAATCTCGCCCTTGACCGGAATTCGCTGCCGGCCGGTCATCGCGAGATCGGGTACGGCACCGAGCAGCATCCGCGTGTAGGGCATGCGCGGATTGCTGAACAATTCGCGGCTCTCGGCGATCTCGACGATGCGGCCGAGATACATCACGCCGATGCGCGTCGCCATGTGGCGCACGACGGCGAGGTTGTGGCTAATGAAGAGATAGGTCAGGCCGAGCCGATCCTGCAGGTCGCGCATCAGGTTGAGGATTTGTGCTTGTACCGAGACGTCGAGCGCCGAGGTCGGCTCGTCGCAGACGATGAACTCGGCCTCGGAGGCGAGCGCACGGGCGATCGCGATACGCTGGCGCTGGCCGCCGGAGAATTCGTGCGGGAATTTCAGGCCGTCGTCGGGATGCAAGCCGACAAGACCGAGCAATTCGCCGATGCGGCTCTTGATGTTGCGTTCGCCCTGGATGATGTCGAAGGCGCGGATCGGCTCTGCGATGATACTGTCGACGCGAAGCCGGGGATTGAGACTGGCGTAGGGATCCTGAAAGATCATCTGGATACGGCGGCGCAGCGCCCTACGCGCCGCGCCCTGTTTGGGATCGGTCATCGAAACGCCGTCGATAATCACTTCGCCTGATGTCGGCGGCAGCAGTCCGACCACCATACGCGCCACCGTGGTCTTTCCGGAACCGGATTCGCCAACCAGTGCAAAGGTCTCGCCCTTGACGATGTCGAAGGTGACATCGTTCACCGCTTTCAGGAATTCGAGGTGGCCGCCTTCGAGCATGCGGTTCAGCCACGGCTTGGACACGTTGAAAACGCGCTGCAGGTTCCTTGCATCGACGAAGGGCGCGCCGCTCATGCCGCATGATCCTTCGCGGCGGCGTCGCCGTCGTAGAGATGGCACGCCACGCGCTGCTCGCCGCAGGTGAGCGGCTCCGGCCGCTCGGTCCGGCAGCGGTCGAAGGCCGAGGCACAACGCGGATTGAAGGCGCATCCGGGCGGGATCGCCGAGAGGCGCGGCATGGAGCCCGGAATCTGGACCAGCCGGTCGGCCTCGATGGCGAGCGTTGGGATCGCGCCCATCAGACCCTTCGCATAAGGATGCAGCGGATTGCGGATCACGTCCTGCACCGGGCCGATCTCGGCGATGCGGCCGGAATACATCACGGCGACCCGGTCGCAGGTTTCGGCAATCACGCCCATGTCGTGCGTGACAAGCATGACGGCGGTGCCGTGATCGCGCCCGAGGCGGCGGATCAGCGAGATGATTTGCGCCTGCACCGAGACGTCGAGCGCGGTGGTGGGTTCGTCGGCGATGATCAGTTCGGGATCGGCACAGATCGCGAGCGCGATCACCACGCGCTGCCGCATGCCGCCGGAAAATTCATGCGGATAGGAATCGATACGCTTGTCGGGGGCGGGGATGCCGACCTCGGCCAGAAGCTCGATGGCGCGTTTGCGCGCGGCCGATTCCGACAGGCTGGAATGGGTGCGGATGGTCTCGATGATCTGCTCGCCGATCTTGTAGAGCGGATTGAGACTGGTCAGCGGATCCTGAAAGATCATGCCGATGCGTTTTCCGCGGATCTTGCGCATCTCTTCGGCGGGCAGGTTGTCGATGCGCCGTCCCGACAGGCGGATTTCACCGCCGGCGATCC
>JBQCIZ010000426.1:0-4062 GCA_051953235.1 Nitrobacter sp.
GATCATGTCGCCGGTCATCGTGCCCTTCAACGTCAGCGTCACACTGTCGATGCCGAACAACGGCTTGAGGTTCGGATCGAAGTTATGCCGCTGGGTCGACACCTTGACCGTGAGGCGATCGCCGTCTCCGCTGTAGGTTCCAATGAAGGCGAAGCCCGAATTCCCGCCGCGGACCTTGCCGGCGATCGCGTAGATGACGCCACTGCCGGTGCCATGCACCGTATGAAAATCAACCTTGTAAAGTCCGTCCCGCACGCCGCGTCCTCGACAATCGCAGTTACAATTTGCACCCTATGATCTGAAGGATTGCTGAATGCAATTCGAGGATGCCCATACAGGTACGGTCGAGGAGGTAGCCGGTTGCAGCCGAAGATGATTTTTGCCGTCGGCGTCTCGCTCGTCGCGCTATCGGGTTGCACGGCGCTCCCGCAGGTCTGCTCCGGTTCCGCGGAACCGATGGTCACGGCGGAGATGCTGTTCGGTCGCAAGGCGGGGGATCGTCTCGGTGTGAGCGAAGCCGCGTTCGCCAATTTCGTCGCCGCCGAAGTGACGCCGCGCTTTCCCGACGGACTGACGGTTATCGACGCGCGCGGACAATGGCGCGAGGCGAGCGGTGCGATCGTCCGCGAGCCGAGCAAGGTCGTGCTCCTGACCTTTCGCGATGACGCTGGAAAACGTGCCGGCCTCGATGCCATCGCCGACGCCTACAAGCGCAGATTCCATCAGCAGTCGGTGCTGACCACCATGCGCAGCGTCTGCGCGACGTTTTGAGTATTCCGCTCGAATTACCAGCGTGTCGACTGACCTGGAACGATCAGCGCGGTCGTCGTGGTGTCCGTTGCTGGTTTGGTACTGTAGTAGCCGTAGACCGCGATGACTGCGATCAGCAATGCAATCGCAACCGCGAGGTCGATATATCTGGAGTCTTCGTCGCTTGTCTTTCCGCCCATGGATCACGCCTCCTTTTACGGAAGTCTTTGATGTCCAATGCGCGAAGCAGCCTGCGGTTCCCCGCTTGCAACTTTGTCAGGGTGCGTTGACGCCGCGCCAGCGGCCGTAACGCCATGGCAGATACCAGGCCGCGCCCGGCGGCTTCGTTGCGGGGACGTTGTCGATGCCGGACGTACCCCACGGCTGGCAGCGCAACAGCCGCGCCAGCGTCATCCAGCCGCCGCCCCACAGTCCGAAGCGTTCGATCGCCTCGTCGCCATAGACCGAGCAGGTCGGCAGATGGCGGCAGTTGAATCCCACGAGCGGCGACAGGGTATGGCGATAGAGCCAGATCAATCCGCGTCCGGCGTTGCGCGGCAGCCGCTGAACGGCCTTCGCGCATTCAGCACATTGCATCGTGTGAGGCCGGATCGATCTCATGACTCTCCGAAGCAGGGCGTGTTGCGTGCGTTGCCGGTTCCGTGCCGGGAACTCGAATGATTTGCATTTACGCCACAGCCGCCAAAATATCGCACGTTTTTGAGCGCACCGCAGCAAAGGTTGTATGGACGCTGACGAGTCCGGCAGTTACGATTCTCGCAACGTTCGGATGACAGAATCACTGCATTGGATTCGTCGTCGCGTTGGACCCTTTGGGGCACGGAAATTTTTGGGGCACACGGGGAAGGACCTGACTTGAGGTTCGTGAGATCGCTTCGATCCCGCGGCAGCACGTTGTTCTGCGCCGCTCTGTTTTGTATCGCCTTGCCCGCCATCACGGCCGCGCTCGACAAGCCCGTTTCAGCCAACGGGGCGCTCGAAGCGCGCAGGCAACCGATGCACTTCAACTGGATCTCTTGCGCACCGAATTGCCGGAGCTGGATCAGCGCCGTCGGTATCGTTACGTCGGACACGCCGAAGGCCTTCGACGACTTCGCCAAGGGGCGCGACCTGACCGGCGCGACGGTGGTGCTCGATTCCAGCGGTGGTTCCGTCAACGACGCCATTGCGCTCGGGCGGCGCTGGCGTGCGCTCGGCTTGCGAACGACGGTCGGCATCAGCGTCACGACGAAAACAACCGCGGGCGATCGCGCGGTCGTCGTGCCCGACGCCTATTGCGAGTCGATGTGCGTGTTCATGCTGTTGTCGGGCAAAGCCCGCTATGTGCCTGAGCGTGCGCATGTTCGGGTGCATCAGATCTGGATGGGCGACCGCGCCGACGACGCCAAGGCCGCGAGTTACACCGCGCAGGATCTGATGATCGTCGAGCGCGACATCGGCCGCCTCGCCAAATATACTTTCGACATGGGCGGAGCAGGCGATCTGCTGTCGCTCGCGCTCAGTGTTCCTCCGTGGGAGGACCTTCATGAACTGTCGCCGGCCGAACTGCGGTCGACCAATCTGGTGACGACCGACCTCGTCGCCGACGTCCTGCCAGGTGAGGGAACCGCGTCCGAGGTGCCGATGGCTGGGCTGGTCACGAAACCGGTGCAGGATCGGTTGCCGGCGGGTATCGCTGATACCGCTGCGGTCACGACGATCAGCAAGCCGACCAAGACCGCCGAAGCGCTTCCGACCGGCGGGACGGCAAACACCGCGCCGGCTCAGCAACAGCAATAGAGACCGGGTCGAACAGACTGACTTGCTTCAGCTTTGCGCGGGCGCAAGCTGGCCCGATTTAGCCTCGATCTGACCGATGGCATCGACCACGGCATCGAATGTCAGCAGGGTCGAGGCATGACGCGCCTTGAAGTCGCGCACCGGCTCGAGCGCGGCGATATCCGCCCATTTATCGCTCCGCGGCGGCGCCCCGTTTTCCTTCAGCATCCTGCGTACGGTCTCGCGCAACTCGCGCAACTCGCTGGCGGTCGAGCCCACCACATGGCGCGCCATGATCGATGAGGAGGCCTGGCCCAGCGCGCAGGCCTTCACGTCATGCGCGAAGTCGGTGACGACGGGGCCTTCCATCTTGAGGTCGACCTTGACGGTCGAACCGCAGAGTTTGGAGTGGGCGGTGGCGCTGGCGTCGGGATCGGAAAGGCGGCCGAGACGCGGGATATTTCCTGCCAGCTCGATGATGCGCTTGTTGTAAACGTCGTTCAGCATAAGATTCCAAGGCGTTGAATTCGCTGAAGGAGGCCCGGTTGACGCCCTTGGCGTCGGGAACCTCAAGCCTATATATGTATCCAATGCCGGGAAATACAATCCGGCTATTTCCCGCCGCTCCCGGGATTGAGAATTCAAATCCCGAATTGCGGTGTTAATATCAGGGGACTCAGGCGCCCGGTGGCTAAAATGCTGCCCCGTCTGCCCGGTGACACTCCGGCCTTGGTTGGCCGGTCGAACGGAGTGAAGATGGACGCATTGATCAAGCCGCTGCGTGGCGGCAAGCCTTCGGAAGTCAAAAAGCCTTCAGACGTCAAATCCAGTGATGCGCGGACCCCGGATTTCCGTCCCGCCGAACTCGATCCGTCGGAATTTCTCGCGGCTGCGGTTCAGCCCGACCAGTTGCGCCCGTCGCGGCACGAGGCGGAAGCTGCGGTCAAGACGCTGCTCTCGTATATCGGCGAGAACCCGGGCCGCGAGGGACTGCTCGACACCCCGCGCCGGGTGGTCGAGGCCTACGACGAGATCTATCAGGGCTACCACCAGTGCCCGGCTGAGGTGCTCAACCGCACCTTTGGCGAGACCGCCGGCTATGATGATTTCGTGCTGATCCGCGACATTGAGTTCACCTCGCAGTGCGAGCATCACATGATGCCGTTCTACGGCAAGGCGCATATCGCCTACACGCCGGTCGAGCGGGTGGTCGGCCTGTCGAAACTCGCGCGTCTGACCGACATTTTCGCGCGCCGCCTGCAGACCCAGGAGCATATGACCGCTCAGATCGCTGCTGCTGTCGACGAGGTGCTGAAGCCTCGCGGTGTGGCCGTGATGATCGAGGCCGAGCATACCTGCATGTCGGTGCGCGGGGTCGCCAAGCATGGTGCCATGACCTTCACCAGCCGCTTCACCGGCGTCTTCCGCGACAATCCCGCGGAGCAGGCGCGCTTCCTGTCCATGGTGCGAGGGACGCAGCGCTGATCCCTCGCAGGAGTCACTTGAGGGATTTTCCGTGTCTCAACCGACATC
>JBQCIZ010000427.1:0-2221 GCA_051953235.1 Nitrobacter sp.
GCATCCAGCCCGATCCGTCCGCGTTCGCTGTAGAACCAGTCGCGCGCCAACATGATGTCACATCCCTTCCGGTCCACGCCCGATCGCCGCGACGCCGGTTCGCGACACCTCGACCAGGCCGAGCGGCCGCATCAGATCGATGAACTGGCTGATCTTCGACGAATTGCCGGTGATCTCGAACACGAAGCTTTCGGTGGTGGCGTCGATCACACGGGCGCGGAATGCATCCGCAAGCCGCAGCGCCTCGACGCGGTTGTCACCGCCTCCGCGCACCTTCACCATTGCAAGCTCGCGCTCGATGGAGCGGCCGGTCAGTGTCATGTCCACCACGCGGAACACGGGAATCATGCGATCGAGCTGGTGCTTGATCTGCTGGATCACCATCGGCGTACCCGTGGTGACGATGGTGATGCGCGAAACGTGCTTCTGGCTCTCGGTTTCCGACACCGTGAGGCTTTCGATGTTGTAGCCGCGGCCGGAGAACAGCCCGATCACCCGCGCGAGCACGCCGGGCTCGTTGGCGACCAGCACCGAGAGCGTGTGGGTCTCGTTCGGATCGTGACGCTCTTCGAGGAAATAGGCGGAAGCGGGCTGGTTCATGGTCAATGCTCTCTCTCGTCAAGGTCGCCGTCACCCTGAGGTGGCCGCCCCTTCAGCGGCCCTCGAAGGGCGACGGCATGTTCAATCTTCGTGGTCATCCTTCGAGGCGCGCAAGTGCGTGCACCTCAGGATGACGGATCACACAAGCGCCTTGCCGCCGGCAAAGGCGGCGGCGGTGGCCTCGTCGTTGGCTTCCGCCGGCAACAGCATCTCGTTGTGCGCCTTGCCTGACGGGATCATCGGGAAGCAGTTTTCCAGTGCCGCGACGCGGCAGTCGAACAACACCGGCTTCTTCACCGAGATCATCTCCTTGATCGCGCTGTCGAGATCGCCGGGCTTGGTTGCCTGCAGGCCGACGCAGCCGAAGGCATCGGCGAGCTTGACGAAATCCGGCAGCGCCTCGGAATAGGAATGCGACAGCCGGTTGCCGTGCAGGAGTTGCTGCCACTGCCGGACCATGCCCATGTACTGGTTGTTGAGGATGAAGATCTTGATCGGCAGCTCGTACTGCACGGCCGTCGACATCTCCTGCATGGTCATCTGTACCGAGGCGTCGCCCGCGATATCGATGACGAGGCTGTCGCGATGCGCCACCTGCACGCCGATCGCCGCCGGCAGGCCGTAGCCCATGGTGCCGAGCCCGCCGGAGGTCATCCAGCGGTGCGGCTGCTCGAAGCCGAAGAACTGCGCCGCCCACATCTGGTGCTGACCGACTTCCGTGGTGATGTAGGCGTTGCGGCCGCGCACCGCCTCGAACAGGCGCTGGATCGCGAACTGCGGCAGGATGACGTCGTTGTTCTTCTTGTAGGCGAGCGAGTTGCGCGCCTTCCAGGTCGCGATCTGCTGCCACCACGCCTTGATGTCCGGCTTCTTCGCCTCGGCCTTGAACACCTGCAGAATGTCGCCCATCACGTTTCCGGCGTCGCCGATGATCGGCACGTCGACGCGGATGTTCTTGTTGATCGAGGACGGATCGATGTCGATGTGGATCTTCTTCGAGCCCGGCGAGAACGCATCGGTGCGGCCGGTGATGCGGTCGTCGAAGCGCGCGCCGACGCACAGCATGACGTCGCAATCATGCATCGCCATGTTGGCTTCGTAGGTGCCGTGCATTCCCAGCATTCCCAGCCAGTTCGGCCCCGAGGCCGGATAGGCGCCGAGCCCCATCAGGGTCGAGGTGATCGGGAAGCCGGTCGTCTCCACCAGCTCGCGCAGCAGCTTCGAGGCGTCGGTGCCGGCATTGATGACGCCGCCGCCGGTGTAGATCACCGGGCGTTTGGCCGAAGCCAGCAAGGACACGGCCTTGCGGATCTGCGCGGCGTCGCCCTTCACGCGCGGCTGATAGGACACGTGCACGTCGGACTTGCGCGGCGGATGATAGGTGCCGGTGGCGAACTGCACATCCTTGGGCACGTCGACAACAACGGGACCCGGACGGCCCGAGGTCGCGACGTAAAACGCCTCATGCAGCACTTTTGCGAGATCGTTGACGTTGCGCACCAGCCAGTTGTGCTTGGTGCAGGGCCGCGTGATGCCGACGGTGTCGCATTCCTGGAAGGCGTCGTTGCCGATCAGGTGGGTCGGCACCTGGCCGGTGATGCAGACCAGCGGGATCGAATCC
>JBQCIZ010000428.1:0-3062 GCA_051953235.1 Nitrobacter sp.
GCGATCGTCGAGGGCCTCAAGAAGATCGGCCACGAGACCACCAAGATCGTCGCGCCGCTCGGTGGCGGACAGGCGATCTGGATCGACTGGGACAAGGGCACGCTGACCGGCGGCTCCGAGCCGCGCAAGGACGGCTGCGCGCTGGGCTATTGAGGGGCGACAAGCTGCCGATGATGTCATGGCCGGGCTCGTCCCGGCCATCCACGTCTTGCCTGTCAGCGCTATAAGACGTGGATGCCCGGCACAAGGCCGGGCGTGACGATATGGATGTTGCCCGATGAAAATCTCCATCCTCGACGATTACTTCGACACCATCCGCGGCCTCGATTGCTTTGCCAAACTGAAAGGTCATGACGTCACCATCTGGAACGATCATGTCCAGGACGTCGACCAGCTCGCAGAACGCCTGAAAGAGACCGAGGCGCTGGTGCTGATCCGCGAGCGCACGCAAATCCGCGAAGCTCTGCTGGAGCGGCTGCCGAAGCTGAAGCTCATCAGCCAGCGCAGCGTCTATCCGCATATCGACATCGAGACCTGCACCAGGCTCGGCATCGTCGTGTCGTCGAGCCAGCACGCCGATACGCCATCTTACGCCGCGGCCGAATTGACATGGGCGCTGGTGCTTGCGGCCATGCGGCAGATTCCGCAACAGGTCGTTTCCCTCAAGGCGGGCCGGTGGCAGATGGGGGTTGGCCATACGCTGCGCGACAAGACGCTTGGCATCTATGGTTACGGCCGGATCGGCAGCGTCGTTGCCGGTTACGGCAAAGCGTTCGGCATGCGGGTGCTGGTATGGGCGCGGGAACCGGCGATGGCGCAAGCGCGCGCGGACGGTTACGAGATCGCCGCCAGCAAGGCGGCATTCTTCGAAAGCTGCGATGTGCTCTCGTTGCATATGCGGCTGGTCGCCGCCACGCGCGGCATCGTTACCGCCGAAGACCTTGCGCGCATGAAGCCGGCGGCGCTGCTGGTCAATACCAGCCGGGCTGGATTGATTGCGCCGGGCGCGCTGGTCGAAGCGCTGAAGGCGGGGCGGCCCGGCATGGCGGCGGTGGATGTGTTCGACACCGAGCCGCTGCGCGATGTCAACGATCCCTTGCTGACGTTGCCGAATGTCGTCGCCACGCCGCACATCGGCTACGTCTCGCGCGACGAGTACCAGATCCAGTTCACCGACATCTTCGATCAGATCGTGGCCTACGCCGCGGGAGCGCCGATCAATGTGGTCAATCCCGGCGTGCTGACGCATCGTCGTTGAAACGCGCAAAGAAAAAGGCCGGCCCCGCGGGCCGGCCCAGTTCACGTCAGACACCACATGCGGTCTGAGGGGAGATCAGAGATTCTTGTTGGCGGCATTGGCCGCCTTGTTGATGGCGTCCTTGGTCGCTTCCTTGGCATCGCCCAGAGCCTTTTGGCCCTTGCCCTTGATTTCCTGAACGGCGCCTTCGCCCTGCAGCTTCTCGGACCCGGTGGCTTCGCCGATGCCCTGTTTGGCCTTGCCGATGGCCTCGTTGGTGGTTCCCTTGATCTTGTCTGCCGTAGCACCCATAAGTGACACTCCTTCGCGTTGAACTTCGATGAAATAACGGCCATTCCGATGAATCGTTCCGTCGCGTCACGGAAGCGCCCGATTCCGCGCGAACGAAAAAGTTCCATTGGAATGGACAAGAATCAGGAAAATGACATGAGCGGTTCGCACAACCATTCCCACGGCGATCATTCGCACGACCATGATCATGACAAGTGGAAGCATGATGGCGTGCGTGTCATTCCCGGCGATCAGCTCGATCCCAACGTGCCCTCGACCGCGGGGATGGACCGCAAGGCCGCGATCACCTTCGCGCGCGTCGGGGCGCAAAAATTGTGGGCGGGAACGGTGACGATCAGGCCGGATGCGAAAACCGGCGCACATCATCACGGCCATCTCGAAAGCATCATCTATGTGGTGAAGGGCAAGGCGAGGATGCGCTGGGGTGAGCATCTTCAGTTCACCGCCGAAGCCAATCCCGGCGATTTCATCTTCGTGCCGCCCTACGTGCCGCATCAGGAGATCAATGCAAGCCCCGACGAGCCGCTGGAATGCGTGCTGGTGCGCAGCGACGGCGAAGCGGTTGCGGTCAATATCGACATCGAACCGGTGGAGAAGCCTGAGACCGTGCTCTGGGTCGACCCGATCCATCGCGATCCGGCGCAAGCCAAATAGTCGCTCCGGCGTCTGTGAGCTTTCTCACAGATCGCGCCTCTCCTTTGTCTATCGTTCGCGGCGATGCTCGATGACGGGCGGCCGCTCGCATGCGGGCAAGGAGAGAAAGTCATGACTGGAATCCACAAGCTGATGGGCTACGCGGCAGTGCTCGCGCTTCTGGTCGCGTTTACGCCTGCACCCGCCAAGGCCCAGCTCGGCGGTGATGGCGACATGATGCAGCAGATGGCGCCCATGCTCGAGATGATGAAGGCCAAGATGGGCAAGCGCCGCTTCGCCAAGCTGATGCAGACCATGGGCCCGATGATGTCGGGGATGATGGAGAACGGCGGCCTCAGTGGCCTGATGGGCGGCGGCGGTTTCGGCGGATTCGGTGCGCCTGGATTTGCGGCACCGGTCGTTGCGGCACCGGCCTACACAACGCCCGGATTCGAGGGGCAGGAATTCAGCCAAGGATTCGGTCAAGGATTTGTCCCTGGCAGTCCAGTTAGTTTCGGAAGCTTTGGCGCAGCCGGCATGGGCGGTTTCGATGCCGGACAGATGATGGCGATGATCCCGCAACTGGTCAGTCTTGCCGACATGGGCGGCGGGCGGCATCACCGCAAGAAGCGGCATCATCGCAGGTCAGCGCCATGACCCGGATAACGATCTTGATCCGCATCTTTGTCGCGATTGTCGTGCTCGGCTTCGTTGTGTTGAGCTGCGTCTTGTTCGCGATAGCTCCAGCGCACTCGCAGGCAGGCGGGGTGCGCGGCACGCCGGCCCAGCGCCGGGCTTGCACGCCGGACGTCTATCGCTTGTGCGCCGGTGAAATTCCCAATGCCGGGCGGATCACCGCGTGCCTGCGGCAGAACAAGGC
>JBQCIZ010000429.1:0-2301 GCA_051953235.1 Nitrobacter sp.
GAGCGCGATCTTGCGCGCGTCCGTGCCGCGAGCCTGCTGGTGGATACTGAAACCTACAACAACATGCTGCAGCGGCTGGAGCCCGCGACAGGCGCCGACGCAACGTTCCGCCATACCGCGCGGGAATTGCTGGCGCTCTCCGCGTGGCACGCCAACGATGCGACCGCCGCGCGTAAATGGCTCGATATGATCAGCGAGGACGGTCAGACGCCGCCGAGTCTGCGCAGCCGCGCCGAAGCGTTGCAGGCGCTGTTGCCGCCGGCGGCGAAGACCTGACCCGGGATTGAGTGAGATATTGCTGATGCGCCGTTCGCAACGATTGATCGCTTCTGCCGTCCTGATTGCGCTGTGCAGCGCGCTGGCCGGCTGCGGTGGCGGCTTCGGCAGTAACTGGGATCCTTCCGACATGTTCGACTTCCTCGACACGAAGAAGAAACTGCCGGGCAAGCGTGAGCCGGTTTTCCCTGAGGGCGTCCCGGGCATCGAGCAGGGTGTGCCGAAGGAGCTTTACAAGAGCAACGTCGAGCAGCAGCAGCTTCAGCAGCAGCAAGAACAGGCCGCAGCCGCTGCTGCAGCGGCGCCGCAGCCGGGTCAGCAAGGCAAACCGGCAGAGAAGCCCGCTGATGCAGCTGAAGGCACTGCCGCGGCGACCGCGCCGCCTCCAAAGCCGAAGCGGCTCGTCCATCGCCGGGCCACCTCGCTGCCCAAGGAGGAGCCTGCGCCGCAAAACCAGGCCGCGCCACAACAGCAGCCTGCGCAACAGTCTCAGCCGGCGGCCGCATCGTCGTTCCCGGCGCCTCTGCCTAGCGGCAGCTTCTCGCGCTGACGGCGGTTTCAGCCGCGCGGAAACGCTGCTATTGAGACGCCGCCCGCAACGGGCAGGGAACGCCAATGTCCTTCACCATTGCCATTATAGGCCGGCCGAATGTCGGCAAGTCGACCCTGTTCAATCGTCTGGTCGGGCAAAAGCTCGCGCTGGTCGATGATTTGCCCGGCGTGACGCGCGACCGCCGCGAAGGTGCCGCGCGGCTCGGCGACCTGGATTTCACGGTGATTGACACCGCCGGCCTCGACGAAGGTCCACGCGGGTCGCTGACGGCGCGGATGCAGGAGCAGACCGAAGCCGCGATCGCCGCCGCCGACGCCCTGATGTTCGTGTTCGATGCGCGCGCCGGACTGACGCCGACCGATCGATCGTTCGCCGATTTCGCGCGCCGCGCCAACAAGCCGGTGGTGCTCGTTGCCAACAAGAGCGAGGGCAAGCACGGCGAAGCCGGGGCAATGGAGTCCTACGCGCTTGGGCTTGGCGATCCCGTCGGAATTTCCGCCGAGCACGGCGAAGGCATGAGCGATCTCTACGATGCATTGCGTGCCGTGATTCCGGAGTCGGCCGACCAGAGTGAAGAGTTCGACGACGACGAAGCCGTCGATGCTGAGGACAGCTCGCGGCCGATCCGGGTGGCGATCGTGGGACGCCCGAACGCCGGCAAATCGACGCTCATCAATCATCTGCTCGGCGAGGAACGGCTGCTTACCAGTCCCGAAGCCGGCACCACGCGGGATTCCATCTCGGTCGAAGTGAACTGGAAGGGCCGTGATTTCCGCATCTTCGACACCGCCGGACTGCGACGCCGGTCGCGCATCGAGGAAAAGCTCGAGAAGCTGTCTGTGGCGGATACCCTGCGCGCGGTCAGGTTCGCCGAAGTCGTCGTGCTGATGATGGATGCGCAGAACCGGTTTGAGGAACAGGATCTCCGCATCGCCGACCTGATCGAGCGTGAAGGCCGCGCGCTGGTGATCGCCGTCAACAAATGGGATCTGATGGATCGCGGCGGATCAGCACGCATTGCATCGCTGCGCGCTGACGCCGACCATTGGCTGCCGCAGGTCAAAGGTGCGTCGGTCGTCGCGGTCTCCGGCCTGATGGGCGAGGGGATCGACCGGCTGATGACGGCGATTCAGGATGCCTATGCGATCTGGAATCGCCGTGTGTCGACTGCGGCGCTCAATCGCTGGTTCGAGCAAGCCGTCAGCGTCAATCCGCCGCCGGCGGTGTCGGGACGGCGGTTGAAACTGAACTATGCGACCCAGGCCAAGTCGCGGCCGCCGAGCTTTGTGGTGTTCTGTTCGCGCGCCGATGCGGTCCCGGAATCTTATTTACGTTATCTCGTCAACAGCCTGCGTGAAGCCTTCGAGCTTCCGGGCACGCCGATCCGGATCACGCTTCGCGAAAAAGCCAATCCCTTCGCCCATAAGCGCAAGCGCAAGTCGTGAGCGTGTCGTGACCGAGGAACCTGCTGC
>JBQCIZ010000430.1:0-2793 GCA_051953235.1 Nitrobacter sp.
ACGCCGATCTCCTCGCCGGTGCGAACGATGTTCGGCACCACACCGGAAGTCGACAGCGTGATGCGGCGTTTCGAGATGCCGATGCCTTCATTGTCGGCGACGATCAGAAGCGCGTCGCGCACCGCATCGAAATTGTAGAGCGGCTCACCCATGCCCATCATCACGATATTGGTGATGAGGCGGTTGCCATGCGGCGTCTCGCGATCGGCCCAGTCGTTCAAGCGGTCGCGGGCGACCATGATCTGACCGACGATTTCACCTGCGGTCAGATTGCGCACGAGGCGCTGCGTGCCGGTGTGGCAGAAGGAGCAGTTCAGCGTGCAGCCGACCTGCGACGAGACGCAGAGCGTGCCGCGGTCGGTCTCGGGAATATAGACGCACTCGACCTCATGCGGCTTTTCGAGATCGTTGCCGCTCGGCAACCGCAGCAGCCATTTGCGCGTGCCGTCATTGGAAATTTGCTCGGCAACAACTTCGGGCCGATCGACCGTGACATGCTTTTCGAGCTCGGTACGCATATCCTTCGAGACGTTGGTCATCTCGGCGAATGTCTGGGCGCCGCGGACATACATCCAGTGCCACAGTTGCTGCGTACGCATCTTGCGCTGCGCAGGCGCGACGCCAATCGCGGCAAGCTGCTCGGCGATCTCCGCGCGCGACAGACCGATCAGCGACGGCCTGGCCGGCGGCACGTAAGTTTCGAGTGCGACTTTCTCCAACGGAACATCGCCGGACGGCACCCCGCGCGCAGGCTGTGCGCCCGCCCTGACGGTTTCAATGCTCATGATGCTCGTATCTCGCTCATGCAGCATGACATAAGCCTTCCCAGGCCCGCTGAAAAGCCGCCAAATGCTGCAATATTTAACGCCGGAAGGCGATCAGCGCTTGCAATCGTGCGCGATCTTGTCGAGCGCCTGGGACAATCCCTTGAGGGAGAACACGTCGGTGGTCTGGGTGCCCTTGCCCGAGACGCCCTTCACGGTCGCATCGGCCGATTTGCGCATGGCATCGACCATCTTGTCTTCCTCGGCGGCATTCTTGATCCAGATGCCGTCGCCCTGGGTGTACATGTCATAGCTCGCCCCACCAACATCGAGCGTGGCTTCCGAACCCGGCTTCAACGGATAGCCGATCATGATCGAGACTTCGTTCGTCACTTTTTCCGCCGGGCGGGTCGAGACGAAAGCGTAGGCAGGATCGCGCGGACGGTTGGGCGGATTGGTTTTCGAGGACGACGGCTTGGCGAGCGCGAAGCAGACCATCTTGCCGTTCGGGGACGCGGCATAGGCGCCCCATGAACCGTACTGCCCGAGCAGCGTCGGCTCGGCACCGCCCGCCGGCGCCGCGGCCGGCTTGGCATCGTGTGCCGGATGCGCACCTTTGGCAGGTTTGGGTGCACCGAGCGCGGGAGCAAGCCCCATCCCGCCAATCAGCAGACACCCCACCAACGCTGTCAGAAATTGCCACACGGACATCATCAAATCTCGTCCCTCATCATTGTGACTGGAAGATGGCTTGACGTGCGTCGGTCACGCAACAACGGGGGAATAGCCGGAAAAATCCATTTTGCAAAGACGCCGCATCCTCGCCGCTCGCGTGACGATTCGCAAGCTCACCTGACACCGGGCGCGAGCGGTAGGCGCATCGGAATTTGCCATGGCTTCAAAAATTCAACCGCGGTCCTTCTGGCGCGACGCCCGCAATTTCTCCCACTGCGCATCAGTCCATTGCAACAGATCCTCCGCACCGGAGCTGCGCAGATGCGCGCCGCCGTCCTGCACCACCATCTCGCCGTTGATGTAGCCGCCCTGATCCGAGATCAGGAAACTTGCGAGATTGGCGAGCTCCACATGATCGCCGACACGGCCGAGCGGATTTCGCGTGGCGCCGTCATCGCGGCCTTCAGGCCGCAACTGCCCGGTCGCGCCCGCCGTTGGAAACGGACCCGGCGCGATCGCGACGGTGCGCACGCCTTTTGGTCCCCACTCCACCGCGAGACTTTTCGTCATCGCAAGCACCGCTGACTTCGCCATCGCCGACGGAACGGTGAACGCCCGCCCGGTGACGGTGGACGTCGAGAGAATGCTGAGCACGACGCCGCGATGACGGCCGTCGATCCAGCGCTTGCCGGCGGCGAGCGTGCAATACAGCGTGCCGTGCAGCGTCGGCGCGAGGATCGCATCGGCCGCGCGCGGCGACAGATGTTCGGTCTGCGCAACGAACGTGGCCGCGGCATTGTTGACGAGGACGTCGATCGCGCGATCATGCCAGATCGCGTCCATCATCGCATCGACCGCAGCCGGGTGGCGAATATCGCAGACGAATGTGCTGACCTTGCCGCCGGGATCGTCGCGAAACGCCGCCGCCGTTTGCTCGAGCAATTCACGCCTGCGGCCGCAGATGACGAGATCGGCGCCGAGTTCGAGAAACCTGCGGCCCATCGCGGCGCCGAGTCCGGAGCCGCCTCCAGTAACCAAAATGCGTTTGCCGGCGAGCAGGCCCTTTTCAAACATCGTTTCAAACCCTCAATCCGTCATACCGAACAGGCTCGAATCGGATTGTAGCCCGCCTTCAAATCCGGCATGAAGCCTTTCAGGATATCCCAGGATCAGGTGTTACGCCCATGAAAGCCATTCTCTGCTCGCAATATTGCGGCCCCGACGACCTCGTGCTGGCCGACGTGCCCGATCCCGTCGCGGAGCCGGGGCAGGCCGTCATCGCCATCAAGGCGGCGGCATTGAATTTCTTCGACATCCTGATGATCCAGGGCAAGTACCAGATCAAGCCGCCGTT
>JBQCIZ010000431.1:0-7585 GCA_051953235.1 Nitrobacter sp.
GTGATCGACGGGGATTTTGCGTTCGTCGCCGGCACCACCGGCTACGACTACGCCACCATGACCATGCCGGGCGATGTCGCGGGCCAGGCGCGCAACTGCTTCAGGACCATCGGCAAGGCGCTCGAGGATGCCGGCTTCGCGATGGCCGACATCGTTCGCGCCACCTACTACATCACTGACGCCGCCGATGCAGATGCGGTGTTCGCCGTCTGCGGAGAAACGCTCGGCGATATCCGGCCGGCCGCCACGCTTCTGGTCGTCGCCGGTCTCTACAAGCCCGAGATGAAGATCGAGATCGAGGTCACGGCGAAGCGCCGCACCTGATCGTCGCGCCAAGATGTCGCAGTTCAATTGCAGGCGAGCGGGCCTACCTTAAGACCATCATGTCAAACATGTGCAGAAACCGTCTGTTGTTGCGCGCAGGTCACCTCATCGCAGGAAGGTGACCCGGGCGGACGCGTGCGCCGTCCGGGACCGATTTTCGTTCGACCTTTTCCAGTTCATTCATCCATCAGCGGCTGCTTCCGGCGTTTTGCGCCGAAGCTGCGCCGCCGTGCGTCACGCCTCCAACATCGCAGCCAACCCGTGTGAGCATCATGCATAACGATCTGCAAACCCGTCTGCCGCCCATCACCATCAGCGCGCGCGATGCCGAGAAGTTGCGCCACCTCGCCGATGCCGCGGCTGAGGCCTATCCCGCGACCGCGGATTTTCTCTCCCGCGAGTTGGACCGCGCCAGCATCTGTCCGGCAGACCGGTCGATGCGCAACGTGGTCATGATGGAGTCCGAGGTGAGCTTCCGCGACGACATCAGCGGTCACGTCCGCACCATGACGCTGGTCTATCCCGAGGCCGCGGATGTCGGCGCCAGCAGGATCTCCGTGCTGACGCCGATCGGTGCGGCTCTGATCGGTCTCTCGGCCGGCCAGACGATCGAATTCCAGACGCCGTCCGGCGGATGGCGTTCGCTGACCGTTACCGACGTCCGCAACCGCGTCTGAGATCGTCGCCAAGGACGTTACGTTATAAAATATCAGCACGATGAATTTAGATCGATGACTGTCGCCTGCGCTGCCGCAGAGTGCTACGACGTGTTGCATGAGCGGTCACCATCATCACGACGATCACGCACATCACGATCATGCGCATCACGGACACGATCACGGCGCGCAGGATCATGCCGGTCACAGCCATGCGCCGGCGAATTTCGGCCGCGCCTTCGCGATCGGAATCGGGCTGAACGCGGCGTTCGTGCTGATCGAGGCGGCTTACGGCTTTGTGTCGAATTCCACTGCGCTGCTTGCCGACGCCGGACACAACCTGTCCGACGTGCTGGGGCTGCTGGTGGCATGGATTGCTGCCGTCCTGTCGCAACGCCCGCCGACGCCACGCCTCACCTATGGTCTGCGCAACACCTCGATCCTGGCCGCGCTGCTGAATGCAATCCTGCTTCTGATCGCGAGCGGCGCGATCCTGCTGGAAGCAATCCAGCGCCTGATCCATCCCGAGCCGATCGCGAGTCTGACCGTGATCGTGGTGGCGGCGATCGGAATCGTCATCAACGGCGTCACCGCCATGCTGTTCGCATCGGGCCGCAAGACCGACATCAATATCCGCGGCGCCTATCTGCACATGGTGGCGGACGCCGCGATTTCGCTTGGTGTCGTGATATCCGCCGCGATCATCTTGGCAACGAACTGGCTCTGGATCGATCCTGCCATGAGCCTCATGATTGTCGTCGTGATCGTCTGGGGAACCTGGAGCCTGCTGCGCGAGAGCACGGCAATGTCGCTGGCCGCGGTTCCCTCCGGAATCGATCCGGCCACGGTGCGCGCATTTCTCTCAGAGCGACCCGGCGTGGCCTCGATCCACGACCTCCATATCTGGCCGCTGAGCACCACCGAAACTGCGCTGACCGCGCATCTGGTGATACCGGCGGGGAATTCGGGCGACGCCTTTCTGACCGAGACGTGCCGCGAATTGCACCTCCGTTTCAATATCGGCCACGCCACGCTGCAGATCGAGACGTCGGGCGACACCCACTGCACGCTGGCGCCCGACCACGTCGTGTGACATCCCGACGACAGCTTTCAGGCCTTGATTTCATCGGCATTTTGTCGTTTTCAGAGGGCCGATCTGGAGCGGATGCGTCCGCCCGCTTTTCCCCACAATCCGGAGAGTCTTGATGCCGTCACCAACTGCGCCCGTGTACGCACGCATCAGCGGCCCGATCGTCATGGTTGGCTTCGGCTCCATCGGCAAAGGCACGCTGCCACTCATCGAACGGCATCTGGATTACGACAAATCGCGCGTTACGGTGATCGATCCCAAGGACGAAGGCCGCAAGGCGCATTGCGAGAAGCACAATGTGCGCTTCATCCAGCAGGCCGTGACCAAAGACAACTATCGTGAACTGCTCACGCCGCTGCTCACCGAAGGCGGCGGTCAGGGTTTCTGCGTCAATCTGTCGGTCGATACCGGCTCAACCGATATCATGGAGCTCTGCAACGAACTCGGCGCGCTCTATATCGACACGGTCAACGAGCCCTGGCTCGGCTTCTATTTCGATGCGTCGAAAGGCCCGGAAGCGCGCTCCAACTACGCGCTCCGCGAGAACACGCTGGCCGCCAAGAAGGCCCGCCCCGCAGGTTCGACGACAGCGGTCTCCTGCTGTGGCGCCAATCCCGGCATGGTCTCGTTCTTCGTCAAGCAGGCGCTGCTGAATGTCGCCGCCGACCTCAAGCTCAATGCGCCGAAGCCGAAGACCAAGGCCGAATGGGCGGACCTGATGCGGCAGGCCGGCATCAAGGGCATCCACATCGCCGAGCGCGATACCCAGCGTTCAAGGAAGCCGAAGGAGCCCGACGTCTTCGTCAACACATGGTCGGTCGAAGGCTTCATATCGGAAGGCCTGCAGCCGTCCGAACTCGGCTGGGGCACCCACGAAAAGTGGATGCCCGGCAACGCGCACAGTCATCAGGCCGGATGCGGTGCTGCGATCTACCTGATGCAGCCCGGCGCCGACACGCGCGTGCGTACCTGGTGCCCGACCCGCGGCGCGCAATACGGTTTCCTCGTCACGCACAACGAATCGATCTCGATCTCCGACTATTTCACGGTGCGCGACACCTCGGGCGCGGCCATCTACCGGCCGACCTGCCATTACGCGTATCATCCCGCGGATGACGCGGTGCTGTCGCTGCACGAAATGTTCGGCCGCGCCGGCAAGGCGCAGGAGAAACATCACATCCTCGATGAAAACGAAATCGTCGACGGTATCGACGAGCTCGGCGTGCTGCTCTACGGCCACGACAACAATGCCTACTGGTACGGCTCGCAGCTCTCCATCGAAGAGACGAGGAAACTCGCGCCCTATCAGAACGCCACCGGATTGCAGGTCACCTCCGCTGTGCTCGGCGGCATGGTGTGGGCGCTGGAAAATCCGAAGGAAGGCATCGTCGAGGCCGACGAGATGGATTTCGATCGCCTGCTGGAGATCCAGGCGCCTTATCTCGGTCCGGTGAAGGGCTACTACACCGACTGGACGCCGCTGACGGATCGTCCGGGACTGTTTCCCGAAGACATCGACACCAGCGATCCGTGGCAGTTCAGGAACGTGCTGGTGCGATAAGGTTTCGCGCCATCGGGCGCCCTGACGATGCGGGGCGCGACGCGATCATCTGTTTCATGTCTATTTCGTCTTAATGGGCGGCGCGACCTTCTCCGCCGGTGCTGGCGGCAGTGCCGGTTGCGCGCCTGCCTTTTGCGCATTGCTGTCCGGCTGCGCGGGCTCTGGCGCCGGCGTCGTGGGCCGTGTGCCGCCGGGCTTCGCTTCGGCTGGACCGCTGGCGTTGCCGGCCGGCACGCCGGGCTGCGGCGGCGTGGTCTGCGCGATTTCGGTCTGACCGTGCGCAAGCTGCATGACCGATACGCCGCACATCACCAGCCCCGTCACCACGATGGCGACGCCAAGCGCCATCTCACGCGCGGCTATCTTTCGTTTCTCTTTCGCAAGCATCCCGCATTCCCTTTCGCTAGAACCAACGGCGGGGATACGGACGGCGTTCCCGAGGAACCGGAGCGCGCGGTATCATGCTCAATGAAGTGTGAGGAGAAAATCGGGAACCGGTCAGAGTTCCAGCAGACCGGCGTCGCCATCCTGCGCAGCGAAGGCGAGTAACGTACCCGTCGCATTCCACGCAAGCGCAACGACTGGCGCCCCGCCGTTGCGGCGAACCAGAATCTCGGCGCCGTCTTCGAGGCGCACTAACAGAAGGGTACCGTTGTCGTAACCGGCGGCGAGGATATCCTGCTTCGGATGACAGGCGACAGCGCTGACGCGCGCCTGCAGCGGCGCGAGCATGGCGGGCTCCTTGCCCATCGGGCCGTCCTTGCTGGCGAACGGCCACACGATCACCGTATCAGCGCCGGACGTGGCAAGGCCCTTGCCGCCCGCGGTCCATGACATCGATTTGACGCGTCCGGGATAGCCGGTCATGCGCATGTGTCGCGCATCGGCCAGCCGCCAGCCGTGCAGCGCCGGCTCGTGCATGGACGTCACGAGAAACTTGTTGTCGGGACTGAAGGTGACGCCGAGATGCGATCCCGCCCAGTCCAGCCGCTCCGGCTTCGCCGCCATGTTCGGAAACCATAGCGTCACGCCGTTGTAGTGCGCGACCGCGAGCCGCAGACCCTTCGGCGCGAATGCGAGGCCACCGACGGTCGAGGGGGCGTCGAGCGATTTCTCCTCGCCCTTGGGCGCGCGCACGAAAGCGGTCTTGCCGGCGGACCACGCCACCGCACCGTCGGGGTGAACCGCGACGTTGTCGATCCAGCGGCGTTTCGCGTCGGTCGCGAGAACCGTGATCTCGCCCTTCGAATGCAGCGCAACAACCTTGCCGTCGTCGCCGCCGGTGATGAGACGCTTGCCGTCCGACACCGACGACAGGATGGCGCCGCCATGCGCGTTGACTGTGGCCTTGTCGCCGTCACCGGCGACCAGCGTCACGGTTTCCTCGTCGCCGACGAAGGCGGCGCGATCGCCGATGAAAAACAGCGCAGAGACCGGCGTACCGATGGCGACGGGCCGCACCCGGTCGGTGACCGAGGCGATGGAGGCCTGCTGCGGGCGAGGATCGAAGTCTGTCATCACGCGGCGATGCAGTGCTCGAAGCCTTCGCGGATCATCGCTTCCGGCAGTTCGCGGCCGATGAACACGAGGCGGCTTTCGCGCTTCTCGTCCGCCTTCCATTTGCGCTGGTGGTTGCCCTCCAGCATCATGTGGACGCCCTGGAAGACGTAGCGGTCGTCATCGCCGGTGAAGGCCAGAATGCCCTTCGAACGGAGGATCTTCTGTCCCTCCTCGGCGACGAGTTTCTGCAGCCACGGCATGAACTTGTCCGGATCGAGCGGCTTGTCGGAGCGCAGCGACAGCGACTGCATCTCCTCGTCGTGATAGTGCTTCAGCCCGTGGCCGTGGTCGTGATGATGGCCGTGATCATGATCGTGATGGTCATGGCCGTGATCGTGATGATGATGGTCGTGCTCGTCCTCCTCGAGGAAATCCGGCTCGAGTTCGAGGATGCGGTCGAGATCGAACGCGCCGCGCTCCAGCACGTCCGACAGCGCGACCTTGCAGCGCTCGGTGCGATGCAGCTTGGCATAGGGATTGATGCCGCGAATCCGCGCCTCAACTTCGGCAAGCTCCGGCTTCGAGACCAGATCGGTCTTGTTCAATACGATGACGTCGGCGAACGCGATCTGGTTCTTGGCCTCGGGCGCGTCCTTGAGGCGGTCGCTCAGCCATTTGGCGTCGGCGACCGTCACCACCGCATCAAGCCGCGCATTGGTCTGCACGTCCTCGTCGACGAAGAAGGTCTGCGCCACCGGCGCCGGATCGGCGAGGCCCGTGGTCTCGACGATGATGGCGTCGAACTTGCCCTTGCGCTTCATCAGCCCGTCGAGGATGCGCACGAGGTCGCCGCGCACGGTGCAGCAGACGCAGCCGTTGTTCATCTCGAA
The DNA here is from genome assembly GCA_051953235.1 of Nitrobacter sp. GTDB lineage: Bacteria > Pseudomonadota > Alphaproteobacteria > Rhizobiales > Xanthobacteraceae > Nitrobacter. Next base: position 6,022 of record JBQCIZ010000431.1, read on the forward strand.
CACTTCCTCGTCCGCGCCGATGATCAGGTCGTTGTCGATACCGATCTCGCCGAATTCGTTGACGATCACCGCGTATTTCTTGCCGTGGTTTTCCGACAGGATGCGGTTCAGCAGCGTGGTCTTGCCGGCGCCGAGATAGCCGGTCAGGACGGTGACGGGGATTTTGTCAGCAGTCGGTTCGGACATTCGTACTCCGGGACAGAAAGGATCGCGCCGGCTGCGGGGTGGCCCCCGCCGTACTCCGTCAGCGCATTCGTCAGGGCCTTTATATTGTGCCTGACCGTGTCAATGTAAGTGGGTATCGGGCCGATTTCGGAACGATTCAGGCTTCCAGATGCCGCCCCGGCGCAAACCGGTGCACAAGCCCACCGGCCGGGCCAACGACCATCGACAGGAAATAGATCGCGCCGGCCGTCAGCACGACAGACGGCCCCGCGGGCGCATCAACCGCGGCGGCCAGCACAAGGCCAAAATAGCCGGAGGCGATCGCGCTGAGAATCGCAGCGACGATGATGCGCGAGATGTCGCGGGACCAGAACTGCGCTGTCCCGGCCGGAAGAATCATCATGCCAACCGCGAGCAAGGTGCCGAGCGCATTAAAGGCGCTAACGAGGTTCACCACGACAAAGGCGAGAAAGACGAGGTGCGCCAGCGCGCCCGCTCGCCCCGCGACGCGCAGAAACAGCGGATCGACGCACTCCATGACCAGCGGCCGGTAGATCACGGCAAGGGCACAAAGCGTCAGCGTCGTGTTAAAGGCAATGAAATAGAGCGCGCGAGCGTCGATCGTCTGGACATCGCCGAACAGAATTTCGACGAGTTCGTGGCTCGACCCGCGCGAGGTGACGAGAATGACGCCAAGCGCGAGCGACACCAGGTAGAATACCGCAAGCGAGGCGTCCTCCTTCATCTCCGTCACGCGCGTCATCAACCCCGAGAGCAGGGCAACGACCAAGCCGGCGACCAGCCCGCCGATCGTCATCATGATGCGGTTCATTCCCGTGAGCAGGAACGCGACCGCAACGCCCGGCAGAATGGCATGCGACATCGCATCGCCCATCAGACTCATCCGCCGCAGCATCAGGAACACGCCGATCGGCGCACTGCCGAACGACAGCACGACGATTGCAACCAGCGCACGGCGTGCGGCTTCGTCGGTGAAGGGCGTCGCGAAAATGTCGAGCATCACGCGGCCTGCGCAGGTTTCGTATCCGCGCAGAGGGGCGCCGCATCGTCGAAGGCTTCGCACATTTGCCGGGCTGCGGCCAGATTCTCCGCGCTCAGGACCTGAGCGGTCGGGCCCCATGCTACCGCACCGCGGGCAAGCAACAGCGTGTCGGGGAAATTCGCGCGCACCATCTCCAGGTCGTGCAGCGCGGCGAGCACCGTGCGTTTTTCCGCATGCCATCGCCGCACCAGCGCGAGCAGATCGGCCGACGTCTTGGCGTCGATGGCGTTGAACGGCTCGTCCAGCACGATCACGTCGGCATCCTGCAACAACACGCGTGCGAACAGCATGCGCTGCATCTGTCCGCCGGACAGTGTTCCGATCGGGCGGTTCTCG
>JBQCIZ010000432.1:0-2365 GCA_051953235.1 Nitrobacter sp.
ATCTCATCGGACCACGCGGAGCCGAACTGCGGCCCGCGCAGGCTTTCAGGATCTTCCGCGGAGAACGCCTGCGCCACCGCGCCATTCGTCCATTCCAGCCGCTTGCGCGACGGCGACCAGGTTGGCCGCTCGTGCGGCGCATGCACCGCGAGCAATCCCGATACGCCCTCGATCATCACCTCGCGTGCGTCATGTTCGGTTTCGCCGACCAGCGCGATCCGTTCCACCGGCGCGCTGGCGAATGGCGCAAGCCCCAGCGCCTGTGCGCGGATCCATTCCGCGCCGGCGCGCGTCTTGCCGGCGCCGCGGCCGCCGATCATCAGCCACGTCAGCCATGGCGCACCGTTCGGCGCGAGCTCCGGCGGACGCTGGTGATTGTGGGCGAATATATCCCATTGGCGGCTGAGAAATCCGAGCTCCGCCTCACTCATGCCCTGCAGCAGGAAGCGCCGCTGGTGCGGCGACCAGTTGTTCCAGTCGGCGCGAAAGCGTGCGCCGGAACTCATCGAGGTCGCGGGGCACGGCATCGGCATCGACAGGCTTCACTTTCTGCTGCCCGGCGCGCAGCCGCGTCACTTCGCCGAGCGTGCGCGCGAGGCTGGCCAGCGTGCGGGCGCGGCGTTCCGCCTCGGTGCGTTGATGCGATTTGAGATGACTGCCGCCGACGACGACCTCGATCAGCGACAGCTCACGCTCGATCGCACGCGTCACCCGTTCGATCAGCCGCGCGCCGGTTGCGGGCGGCGGATCATCGAGACGCTCGACCGCGGTGCGCTTGACGCGCGAACTCGGTTCATCCTTGCGCCGGGCGGAAGCGCGCGTCCGTTGCTTCTCCACCGCCGCGGTCGCCGCCTCGTCGTGCGCATCGACGGCAACCGGTGTCGTATCGTCGACGTGGCGCGTGGTGGCGGTCATCGTCGCCTCGCGCGCGGCAACAGCGGCTCGCGTTTTGGCTGCAGGAACTCTGGCGCCTTCAGGCTTTTTTGCAGCTGGCTGCTTTACAACCCCGGGCCGCGCCCGCGCCGTCGTTTTCGGCTTCGGTGTTGGCTTGAGCTTGGATTGCGAAGATCTGGATTTCTCCGGTGACAGCTTCCCGGCCAACCGCTTACGCGGCGGCGTGGCACGCGACATACGTTTCGCCTTCACCAGCTTTCGTGCCGGTGTGGCGGATCGCTTCGCAGCCATGTGATGTCAAAAACCCTTCAGCGCCGAGGCCGGAACGGATATCCGCAGCGCGCTCTAGCGGAAGAAGACGAACCAAAGCGCGCCGAGGATAAGGACGGCGAGGCCTGTGCTGACGGTGAGAAGCGCGAACACGGACGGGCCTGGCTCGGCCTGCCGCGCTTCCCGTGCCGTCTCGACGATATGACCGTGCTCTTTCGTTGCCATGCGCATGCACTCCCCACGATCCGCGATCGCGTTCTGTCCATGCCGAGGCAACGCCGCGTTTGTTCTGATGTTCCACACAGTTGACCGCATAAGCGATCGCAGCGGCGCGGCTTCGCACCGGGGGAGCCCGTACGCCTCAAGCGCAACTGTGGAGCATGTCGAAACCCTACCCGACCAGCGTTACGCTGTCAAGGCTTATTTTCCTAGGAATATTTACAAAAGAATTCTGGATCGCGCTTCCGGGGAACTTCGGGGCTTATTTCAGCGAACTGCTGACCGCGCTGAAACGTCCGCTCAGGGAACTGCCGACGCCGGAAACGGCCGCGATGATGGTCAGGCTGATACCGGCGGCAATCAACGCGTATTCAATCGCGGTCGCGCCGGATTGATCGCGCAGGAATTCTGACGTCAGTCTTGAAACGAGGCGCACCGCGAACTCCCATTCATGAGATGACGCGGCATCCCGCCACGGCAGGCGCAATCTAGGGAGGAATGGTTGCGGGGACGCTAAGCAACACCCTCAACGAATGCTTAAGGCGATCGGCGAAACCCGGCGTGCCGCCCGGCGGCGCTGAGCAGCGAGATCGGCAAGCCCAGGAAGATCGCGGCCGCTAGACGCGGCGATGACACGCGGTCCTCGCGCCTACTCCGCCATATCGAGGGCGGGTTTTGTCGCGGGGCCGGCCAGCGGCCGCTCTTCCATCAAAGTTAGGAACAGCGCCGCGCCCGCCAGCATCACGGCGGCGGCGCCGAATACATAATGGAATGCGCGGGTCAGGTCGGCCGCGGAGATCGCGTTCAGCGGATGGCCCCCGTCATGACCGATCGAGATGTCCGTGCCCAGCACCATCAGCAGGATGGTAGTGAAGGCCGCGACGGTGAAGGACGCGCCGAGCGCGCGGAAGAAGTTCATCGCGCCGGTCACGGTGCCGACCTGCGGCCGCGCCACCGCGTTCTGCAGCGACACCACGCTGGT
>JBQCIZ010000433.1:0-3171 GCA_051953235.1 Nitrobacter sp.
AATTGCTATCGATGTATTCGGACCTCGACTGCCTCCGCCTGACGGCACGCTGGATCGTGCTGCGGGTGTTTCCGCCACGCTGACGGGATTTTACTTGCGCGCCGTTCGGGTTACGTTGGCCGCTCAGAAAATCATAACGAGTGAACGGAATTTCGGATGAATCGGCTCAAGGGAAAGATTGCGATGGTCGTCGGCGCTGGCTCGGTCGGGCCGGGCTGGGGCAACGGCAAGGCAACGGCGGTGACGTTCGCGCGCGAGGGTGCGCAGGTATTTTGCATCGACCGCAACGGCAAGGCGGCCGAGGAAACCGTTGGAATCATCGCATCCGAAGGCGGCAAGGCCACGGCGTTTACCGCCGATGTCAGCAAGGGCGGCGACGTCGAGGCGATGGTCGCGGCCTGCATGAAGGCCTACGGCCGCATCGACGTGCTCGACAACAACGTCGGCATCGCCGAGACAGGCGGGGTGGTCGAGGTGGCGGAAGCGGACTGGGATCGCGTGTTCGCGGTCAATCTCAAGAGCGCCTACCTCGCCATGAAACATGTCATTCCCGTAATGGAGAAGCAGGGCGGCGGCTCCATCATCAATATCTCGTCGATCGCCTCGATCCGGCACATCGGCGTGTCCTACGTGACCTACGCTGCGACCAAGGCGGCGATGAACCAGATGACGCGCGTCACTGCGGTCGATTGTGCGCCAAAACATATCCGCATCAACGCGATCCTGCCGGGCCTGATGAAGACCCCGATGGTCGAGCATTCGGCGGGTTTGGCCGCGAGCTACGCCAAGGTCGACGTCGAGGCGATGTGGAAGAAGCGCGACGCGCAGGTGCCGATGGGGCATATGGGCGAAGCCTGGGATGTCGCCAACGCAGCGCTGTTTCTCGCGTCCGACGAGTCCCGTTATGTCACGGGCATCGAACTCGTCGTCGACGGCGGGCTGACGCTGAAGGTGAGTTGAGCCGGACCCTACGCGCCGGGGTGTTGTGCTGGCTTTGCACTAGTACTGTCGTCATGGCCGGGAAAAGTCCGGCCATGACGGCTCGAATTGCATTTGACTGTGCGCTGCAATTCTTATCCCCGCGCGCTCAACTCTGCCCGGTCGAGTTCTTCCTCCAGCAGATGGAAGGCATCGTCGCCGATGTCCTCGGACTGGCGCAGCGCCAGCACCGCGCGGCGGGAGGCCGCGATGGCGCGGCGGCGCAGCGGATCGGCGGGGAGTTCTCCGGACAGCCCGCCATCGGGATCGTTGTCGGCGCGCATCAGCATCGCGCGATATTCGAGCCGCAGGATTTCGGCGGTCTCAGCCGGATCGCCGTCGATCTCGTCAAGCGCCGCGCGGATCGCGGCGGCGCGGGCGCGCCCGACCTCGCCGGCCACGGGGTCCTCCGCCTGCAGCCGCAACACCGCGATCAGCGGCCGCAAGGTGAGGCCCTGGATCACCAGCGAGCCCAGCACCACTGCGAATGCGGTCAGCAGCATCAGGTCGCGATGCGGAAAGCCCTCTGGCAGCGCGAAGGCCGCCGCCAGCGTGACGATGCCGCGCATGCCGCACCACGAGATCACGATGCCGCCCTGAACGGTGGGTGCGGCGGTCGGCCGCCGCGGATGGAATCCGTAGCGCGCGATCTGGAGACGCCGCACGGTGTTGTAGAGCATCACCCAGACGATGCGGGTAAGGATCACCGCCGCCAATATGGCCGCGGCGACCATGCAGTAGTAAGGCCGCAGCGGCTCCTCCAGCCGCTCCCAGATCGGCCCGAGCTGCAGGCCGATCAGAACGAAAGCCAGTACGTTGAGGACGAACACCGCTGTTTCCCAGACCGCATAGGAGGGCACGCGGATGCGCGCCGGTGTGCGGGCCGGCGCGGTGCGTGCGATCGTGATGGCATAGGCGACGATGGTCAGGATGCCGGACAGTCCGAGACGTTCGGCAACGATCCAGACCAGGAAGGTGTTGGCGAACTGAAGGATGATCGCGCTCGGTACGTCGCTGACGCGGCGGGTGAACGCTGTTGTAATTTTCGCCAGCAGAATGCCTGCGACCAGGCTTCCCGCCAGTGCGATGGCGATGCTGGGCGCGAAATGGCTCCATCTGAAATGTTCGGCGACGGCGGCGCCGACCGCGATCCGGTAGATCAGCAGCGCGCTGGCATCGTTGAGCAGGCTTTCGCCCTCGAGGATTTTCAGGAGCCGGTAGGGCAGGTTGACCTGACGCAGGATCGCTGTCGCGGCCGCCGCATCGGGCGGCGCCACGATGGCGCCGAGCGCGATCGCCGCGGACCACGGCATATCCGGCACCAGCCACCGCACGACCAAGGCGACCGACGCCGTCGTCAGCGCCACCGCGACCACCACCAGCGTCGCCACCGGCAGCCAGTTGTCGCGAAGATCGCGCAGCGAGGTGTCGTAGGCAGCGTCGAGCAGCACGGGGGCGACGAACAGAGCCAGCGCGAGATCCGGCTCCAGGGTCAGCGACGGGCCGGACGGCAGGAACGCAAGCAGCATGCCGCCGATGGCGAGGAATGTCGGATAGGGAACGCCGATGCGGCGCGCCAGCGCCGACAGCAGCACCGCGCCGAGCAGCAGGCCGATGATCCATTCAAATGTCAGCAATCGAAAATCCCGATGATTGTCGTATGCCGGCAATCTAGCATCGAAGTATCATTCGGCCATATTCCAATGTAGACTGGACAGATACTTGTCCTTGCGTATCCAAGTTCGCGTGATGCAAAGCCGTTTTTCAGGGCCGCCCGCCAAAGCCTTTGTCGCAATAGCTCTCACCATGCTGCTGACAGGCGTGGCAAAGGCTAGTCATGAGCCTGCAGCCGATCCACGGCTCGATGCAGGCGTATGTGCGGTTGCGGTGGCCGCCAGCGATGACGAGGCGATCGTCGCCAAATGCGGCGCTGTCATCGACAACGACAAGATGGCGAAAGCCGATCGCGTCCACGCGCTGATGGCGCGCGCCGGCGTCTTTGCCCGTCGCGGACAGGACGAGCGGGCGCTCTCCGACTACAGCGTGGCCATTATGCTCGATCCGGCACAGGCCGGCGCCTTCAACAGCCGCGGCGAAATCTTCCGCCGGAAAGGCGACAAGCCGCGCGCGCTCGCCGATTTTCGCGCGGCGCTGAAACTCGATCCGCGCCACGTGGCCGCGCGCGAAAATTAC
>JBQCIZ010000434.1:0-2119 GCA_051953235.1 Nitrobacter sp.
CCATAGGTTTATTCTCCGGTTAGTTCCTCCGGAAACGTGTGAGCAAGGCGAACCGTCAAACCAAAGGGAATGCGGCCCGGCTGCCACCGGACGGCTGTTTAGGCCATGTTTCCGTGTGAGATGGGCGGCTATATAGCCGCCCGACCGGGGAGAAGCAAGGCAGTCCAAGGCCTTTCGGGCACCCCTTGACCGGTCAGACGGCCTGAACGTCCACGACCCCCGAAACCGCCTTGATCGCCCCGGCAATCTGCGGCGAGACCCGAAAACGGCCCGGAAGCTTCATTTCTACCTCAGTTTCGAGGTCCAGCATCATCACCAGGGACACGTCCCCGTCGCCGGCCGACCGGCCGCCTCCTGCCTCCTGCCCGCCGTTTTCCGGCCCCTGAAGCCGCCGCACGATCGAATCGAGGGGTTTTGTGTCCCGCAGGAAGATGCGGAGGCCCTTCTGGGTCTTGGCCGCGGCATCGTCGAGCGGCTCGGCATGGAGGATGCGGGCGCGGACGTCCTCGCCCTGCAGTTCGGCGCCGAGTTGCAGGAGGACCGCCGCGCCCGGCTCCAGCACATCCCGGTACTGAGCCAAGCCTTCGGAAAACAGCACGGCCTCGAAATGGCCGGTCGGGTCCGACAGCCCCAGAATGCCCATCTTGTTGCCGGTCTTGGTCCGCCGCTCCATCCGCGAGACCACCGTCGCAGCGACCTTGCCCGCGGTCGCACCGGTCTTCACCGCGCGCGAGAACTCCGCCCACGATTGCACGCGCAGGCGCTTCAACGCGGTCGCGTAATCATCCAGCGGGTGGCCGGACAGAAAGAAGCCGATCGCATCGTATTCGCGCCGCAGCCGGTCCGACGGCAGCCACAGCTCGACCTGCGGCAGCATGATAGTCGGCGCGTCCGCCATGCCGCCGAACATGTCGTTCTGGCCGAGGATCGCAGCTTCATGGCTGCGCTGGCAGGCGGCGAGGATGGCATCGGCGCCGGCGAACACGCGGGCACGGTTGGGCTCGAGCGTATCGAAGGCACCGGCGGCCGCGAGACTTTCGATCACGCGCTTGTTGATCGCGCGCGGCGGCACCCTGGCGGCGAAATCGGCAAGCGACGTGAATGCGCCATTCTTGCGGGCTTCGACAATCAACTCGACCGCCTGCGCGCCGACACCCTTCAGCGCGGCCAGCGCGTAGTGGATCACGCCGTCGCTAACCTCGAAGGTCGCACCCGAACGGTTGATCGACGGCGCCTCGACCTTGATGCCGAGACGTTGCGCCTCGCTGCGAAATTCCGACAGCTTGTCGGTGTTGCTCATGTCGAGCGTCATCGACGCCGCGATGAACTCGACCGGATAGTGCGCCTTCATGTAGGCGGTCTGGTAGGACACGAGCGCATAAGCCGCGGCGTGGCTCTTGTTGAAGCCGTAGTCGGCGAACTTCGCCAGCAACTCGAAGATCGTTTCCGCCTGTCCCTTGGGCACGCCGTTCTTCACGGAGCCGGCAACGAACACCGCGCGCTGCTTTTCCATCTCCGCGCGGATCTTCTTGCCCATCGCGCGGCGCAGCAGGTCGGCGTCGCCGAGCGAATAGCCGGCCATGACCTGCGCGATCTGCATCACCTGTTCCTGATAGATGATGACGCCGAACGTCTCCTTCAGGATCGGCTCGAGCAGCGGATGCAGATATTCCGGCTCCTCGTCGCCGTGCTTGCGCGCGCAATAGGTCGGGATGTTCGCCATCGGTCCCGGCCGATACAGCGCGACCAGCGCGATGATGTCCTCGAAGCGGTCGGGACGCATGTCGACCAGCGCGCGCCGCATGCCCTGACTTTCAACCTGGAACACACCGACCACATCGCCCCGCGCCAGCATCTGATAACTCGGCGCGTCGTCGAGCGGCAGCGTGGCGAGATCGACCTCCTCGCCGCGCTGCTTCAGGAGTTTTACGGCGACGTCCAGAACGGTCAGCGTCTTCAGGCCGAGGAAGTCGAACTTCACGAGTCCGGCCGGCTCGACCCACTTCATGTTGAACTGGGTCACCGGCATGTCCGATTTCGGATCGCGGTACATCGGCACGAGTTCGCTCAACGGACGATCGCCGATCACGATGCCGGCGGCATGGGTCGAGGCGTGACG
>JBQCIZ010000435.1:0-7039 GCA_051953235.1 Nitrobacter sp.
GATCTCGATTGAAAGGATTGGCGACGCTGCGCCCCGGCCATGGCCTGCCGGCGATCGTCCGCTGTCCGGTCTTCGCGTGCTCGATCTGTCGCGCGTGATCGCGGGGCCGGTTGCCGGTCGCACGCTCGCCGCTCATGGCGCCGACGTCATGCTGATCTCAAGCCCGAACCTGCCGGCGATTCCTTGGCTCACCATCGATACCGGCCGGGGCAAGCTCTCGAGCTTTGTCGATCTCGCTACCGATGAAGGGCGGCAGGCATTCCGCGGCCTGCTTGAGGAGACGGACATCGTCTCGCAAGGCTACCGTCCGAATGCCATCGCCGTGCTCGGCTTCTCGCCAATGGAGGCGGCGCGCATTCGCCCCGGCATCGTCTATGTCTGTTTGTCGGCCTACGGTCAGGCCGGCCCATGGGCCGGGCGGCGCGGCTTCGACTCGCTGGTGCAGACATCGACCGGTTTCAACCATGCCGAAGGGCAGGCGGCTGGCGTCGATGGTCCCAAGGAATTACCGGCGCAGATCCTCGATCACGCCACCGGATACCTCATGGCCTTTGGCGCCATGATGGCCCGCGCGCGGCAGGCTCGCGAGGGCGGAAGCTGGCATGTCCAGGTCTCGCTGGCGCGAACCGGACAATGGGTCTGGGACATGGGTCGGGTCGCCAACGGCTTTGCCGCGGCGGATCTCGGCGGTGAGGCGGTCAAGCCGTTGCTGGAAGATGTGCCGTCCGGTTTCGGAACGCTTACCGCCGTAAAACACTCGGCGACCCTGTCGAAAACCCCCGCGTTCTGGGCACGCCCGGCGGTGCCGCTTGGTAGCCACCCGCCGCAATGGCCTGTCTGACCGGCCTGACATCGGTAACGAAGGTTAAGGCGCACCGCCGGCCAGCCGTGCTCTCAAAATTTTAATCAGGGAAAGGCTGTCCCAGCGCGCTTTTTCATTGTCTGACACACAAATTGGGCACTATTAGCGCACAGGTGGCATCACTGCCGGAATCAGTTCGCGCCAGACCGACATCGACCCGTGACCCGTTTGATTGACCGACTCCAGGAGTTGAAGGGACGGCCTGCTGCGCTCCTGGCGGGGCTGGCCGGGCTTGTCGTCGTTGCTGTGGGCGTGGCCCAGTTCGTCGGCCCGGCACCGCAACACAATATCGAGGTATCCAGTCAGTCGCGGAAGGGGTTTGCGCGGTATCTGCCCACCCCGGCGGAATGGGCCGGGCTGACCATCGAGCCGGTCAGCGCACGCGGTTTCCGCGCCGAGCACGTTACCGAAGGCAAGATCGCCGTCGATGAAGACCGCGCGACCCCGGTGTTTTCACCTTATGCCGGACGGATCATCAAGCTGCTGGCGCGGCCCGGCGACAACGTCAAACAGGGGCAACCGCTGTTTGTCATCGAAGCCGCCGATACCGTGCAGGCGCAGAACGATTTTGTCGCCGCGTCCACCGGCCTGAACAAGGCGAAGTCGGCGCTCGATCTGGCCGGAATCCAGGACAGGCGGGCCAAAGACCTGTTCGAAGGCAAGGCCGTTCCGCTGAAGGATTACCAGCAATCGCAGGCCGCCCTGATCCAGGCGCAGAATGACGTGCGCTCGGCAACAACGGCACTGGAAGCCGCCCGCAACCGCTTGCGGATTCTCGGCCTGTCCGACGAAGCCATTGCGGCCTTTCAGGAGAAAGGCCGCATCGATCCTCAAACCACTATTGTTGCGCCGATCGCAGGCACGGTGGTTCAGCGCAAGGTCGGTCCCGGTCAGTATGTCACGGCGGGCGCCAGCGATCCGGTGTTCGTGATCGGTGACCTGTCCACCGTCTGGCTGACGGCCTTCGTGCGTGAAACCGACGCCTCCATGGTGTCGATCGGACAGGACCTCAGCTTTACTGTACTGGCGCTGCCCGGGCGCGATATCGCTGCGCGCATCAATTACGTCGCGGCGGCGATCGATCCGGCCACCCGCAGGCTGCTGGTCCGCGCCAGCGTCGACAACAAGGATGGCCTTCTCAAGCCGGAAATGTTCGCCAACGTCACGATCTATTCGGCGTCCGATCACCCAGCGGTGGCGGTGCCGAAGCAGGCCTTGATCTATGAAGGAGATCAGGTCCGGGTCTGGGTCGCGCACGACGACAAGTCGATCGAACTGCGCCAGATCAAGACCGGCCTGACCAACGGCAATCTCGTCGAGGTGACGGACAATCTGAAGCCTGGCGAGAAGATCGTCACCAAGGGAAGTCTGTTCATCGATCGGGCTGCATCGGGCAGCTAGCCTGGGCTTGCGCCCAATTTTAGAGTTCGGATCGGAATGGACCGCCTCGTTGCCCTCGCAGTCAATCGCCGCATGCTCATGGTCGGCCTGTTCGCCGCCGTGATCGTCGGCGGCTTTACCGCGTTCAGGCAGCTCAACATCGAAGCCTATCCCGATCCGACGCCGCCGATGGTTGACATCGTCACGCAGTCGCCGGGCCTGTCGGCGGAGGAGATCGAGCGCTACATCACGATCCCGATCGAGACCCAGGTCGCCGGCATCAAGAACCTGCAGACCATCCGCACCATCTCGCTGTACGGGCTGGCCGACGTCAAACTGCAGTTCTCGTTCGATTACACCTAGGACGAAGCTCTGCAGCAGGTGCTGAACCGCCTGTCGCAGCTCGCGCCGCTGCCCGGCAACGTGCAGCCGCAGATTTCGCCGCTCAGCGCGGTCGGCGAAATCTACCGCTACCGGCTAAAGGGCCCGCCGAACTACAGCGTGCTCGATCTCAAGACGTTGCAGGACTGGGTATTGCAGCGGCGTTTCCGCGCGGTGCCCGGCGTCATCGACGTCACCGGCTGGGGCGGCAAGACCAAGACCTACGAGATCCAGGTCGATTTCAACAAGCTGATCGCCTACGGACTGACTCTGCCTCAGCTATTGCAGGCGGTCGGCAACGCCAACATCAACGTCGGCGGCAACACCGTGAATATCGGGTCGCAATCGGCGGTGGTGCGCGGCGTCGGCCTGATCCGCTCCATCGATGACATCGCCAACACCATGGTGTCGCAGAGCGGCGGCAATCCCGTTCTGGTGAAGGACATCGCGACTGTCACCGTCGGCGAGAAACCGCGGCTCGGCATCGCCGGTCTCGATAACGACAACGACATCGTGCAGGGCATCGTGCTGATGCGCCGCGGCGAGAAAAGCTCGCCGACCATCGCCCGTGTCGAGAAACTTGTGGCCGACATCAATGCGTCGAGCATCCTGCCGCCGGGCGTAAAGATCGAGCGTATCTACGATCGCAAGGACCTGATCGACGTCACGACCCATACGGTGCTGCACAACATGGTGGTCGGCATCCTGCTGATCGTGCTGCTGCAATGGGTGTTCCTCGGCGATCTCCGAAGCGCGCTGATCGTCGGCGCGACGATTCCGTTTGCGCTGTTCTTCGCGGTGATCATCCTCGTGCTGCGGGGTGAATCCGCCAATCTTCTGTCTGTGGGCGCCATCGACTTCGGCCTCATCGTGGATGCCACCGTCATCATGGTCGAGGCGATCTTCCGACGCTTGTCGCAAACGACGGAATTGTCGGAAGCCGAGCAGAGCCATATCTCGGCCGGCATCACCATGAGCATGAAGAGCCACGCCATCCTCAGCGCGGCGGCGGACGTCTCACGCTCGATCTTTTTCGCCGCCGCCATCATCATCGCCGCGTTCCTGCCGCTCTTCACCCTGAATGGCGTCGAAGGCAACATCTTTGGGCCGATGGCGCGGACCTACGCTTATGCGCTGGCTGGCGGCCTGCTTGCGACATTCACCGTGACACCGGCGCTGAGCGCGATCATCCTGCCGTCGCACATGCAGGAGACCGAGACGCGGATCGTACGGTTCCTGCACCGCCTTTACACGCCGGTGCTGAAATGGGCGGTCAATAGCCGCAAGATCGTCATGGCCGGCGCCACGGTTCTGGTGATCCTGACCATCGTTTTTGCGCGATTGCTCGGGCTTGAATTCCTGCCCAAACTCGAGGAGGGAAATTTCTGGATCCGCGCCACGCTGCCCTCGACGATCTCGCTGGAGGAGGGCAACACCTACGTCAACGAGATGCGCAAGGTGATCCGCGCGCGACCGGAGGTCGAATCCGTTGTCTCGCAGCATGGGCGGCCGGACGACGGCACCGACGCCGCCGGTTTCTTCAATGCGGAATTCTTCGCGCCGCTGAAGCCGGTCAACGAGTGGCCGGGCTCCCATGACAAGGAGAAAGTCACTGCCGAGCTGCTCGCGGAATTGCAGAAGAAATTCCCCGGCGTCGAGTTCAATTTCTCGCAATATTTGCAGGACAACGTCTCCGAGGCGGTTTCCGGCGTGAAGGGCGAGAATTCGATCAAGCTCTACGGCAACGACCTGCAAGCGCTGACCAACACCGCGAACAAGATCAAGAACGTGCTGGCGACCGTGGACGGCATCACCGATCTCGGCGTCTTCACCTCGCTCGGGCAGCCGACCATCCAGATCGACATCGACCGCGCCAAGGCGGCCCGTTACGGGTTGTCACCGGGCGACATCAACGCCACCATCAAGGTTGCGATCGGCGGCGATACCGCCGGCGACCTCTATGAACCCGGCTCCGACCGGCATTTCCCGATCGTCATTCGCCTCGCGCCGGAGTACCGCAAGAGCGCCGAGGCGATTCAGAACTTGCGGATCGGCGCGCCTGGACCCAACGGCACGATTGCGCAAATTCCATTGAGCGAAGTCGCGACGATCAAGCTCGTGTCCGGCGCGGCGTATATCTATCGCGAGCAACAGGAGCGCTACCTGCCGATCAAGTTCTCCGTGCGTGGCCGCGATCTTGGCAGCGCGATCCGGGAAGCGCAGGACAAGGTCGCCGAACAGGTGCAGTTGCCGCCGGGATCGCGGCTGGAGTGGGTCGGTGAGTTCGGCAATCTGCAGGACGCCATCAAGCGCCTGTCGATCGTGGTGCCGATCAGCCTCGCGCTGATCGCGATGTTGCTCTGGTTCAATTTCGGCTCGATGATCGATACGCTGCTTGCGATGAGCGTGATCCCGATGGCGATCTTCGGCGGCGTGCTCGGCCTCCTGATCACCGGCATTCCGTTCAGTGTCTCGGCGGCGATCGGCTTTATCGCGCTGTTCGGTATCGCCGTGATGGACGGCATCATCATTCTGTCGCAATACAATCAATTGATCGAGGAGGGGCTCGATCGGCTCAAGGCGGTGGTGCGAACTTGCGAATTGCAGATGCGTCCGGTGCTGATGACTTGCGTGGTGGCCGGTGTCGGCCTGTTGCCGGCCGCGCTGTCGACCGGGATCGGATCACAGGTGCAAAAGCCGCTCGCGGTCGTAGTCGTGACCGGCATGCTGCTGGCCCCGCTGGTGATCCTGGTCACGCTGCCGGTGCTGATTTCCTATTTTTCGCGACGAACGGGGGCGCGATAAGGACGGCGCGGGGCGACTGCTCCGCGCCGCGCTCGTTACAGGGCACCCAGCGCGCCCGCCAGGATAAATCCGGCAATTCCCATTCCCAAGAACGTCGCAAGGGTGTCGCCGGCTCCCGCGTCACCGGTCCGTGGAAGTCCGCCGGGGCCGTTGGCATCGGGATTGATGGCTGTATGCAGGGCAATCCGGCCGCCGCTCACGGCGTCGAGTTCGTCGTGGGTCACGGGCCGGATTTCATGTCGTATCGTCATGGTTAGCTCCTTTTGCGTAAGCGGAATCGGACATTCGATTCCGCCCGCGAGGATTGCGCCATCAGGAGCTTCATTCGGTGATGTGAATCACGTCGGGTAAGTTACAACTGGAATGGTTCCGATCGCGATTGACGGCAGTGCGCATGCGGTTTCTTGATTTCGCTACGCTGGCGGCCGAAAGTCCTTCGGAGGAGATTGAATCATGGCAGACGGCTCGCGCCCTGATATCGCGGCGGTGACTTTCGCAGATATCGAAGCGGCGGCGCGCCGCATTGCGGGTCGCGTTGTCCGCACGCCGCTGGTGCATTCGCGAACGCTGTCCGACATCACCGGCGCAGAGGTCTGGCTCAAGCTGGAAAATCAGCAATTCGCTGCTTCGTTCAAGGAGCGGGGCGCGGCCAACAAGCTATTGACGCTGTCGGCCGATGAGGCGAAGCGCGGCGTCATCGCCATGTCCGCCGGCAACCACGCCCAGGGCGTCGCCTATCACGCTCATCGCCTTGGGACCGCTGCGACCATCGTGATGCCGAAACCGACACCGTTCGTGAAGGTCGCACGAACACGGCATCATGCGGCGCGCGTGCTGCTCGAAGGTGAGACGCTGGCGGAAGCCGCGACCTTCGCGTACCAAATGGCTGCGGAGGAAAACCTTGTTTTCGTGCATCCCTATAACGATCCGGCCATCATCGCGGGGCAGGGCACCGTGGCGGTGGAAATGCTGGAAGACCAGCCGTCGCTCGATTGTCTTGTCGTGCCCGTTGGCGGCGCGGGATTGGCGGCGGGCTGCGCGATCGCGGCCGCCGAACATACATCGCCGGTCGAGGTGATCGGCGTCGAGGTGGAATCCTATGCCGCGGCCGCGCAACAGCTTGCAGGCCGCCCAGTCTCGGTCGGCGGCGCGACCATCGCGGAAGGAATCGCCGTGCGCGACGTCGGTGAGTTGCCGATGACGATTTTGCGCGTAAATGGCGTCGATGTCATGACTGTGCCGGAGCGGCTGATCGAAAAGGCCGTCATCCTGCTGCTCGAAATCGAGAAGACGGTGGCGGAAGGCGCCGGTGCCGCGGCGCTCGCAGCGTTGCTCGCCTCGCCCGATCGGTTCGCGGGCCGCAAGGTCGGGCTGATCGTGTCCGGCGGCAATATCGACACCCGCACGCTCGCCAATGTGCTGATGCGCGGGCTGGTGCGCGATGGCCGGCTGATCGATCTCGTGGTGGAAATTTCCGACAAGCCCGGTGCGCTGGCCGAACTGACACGGACCATCGCCGAACTCGGCGGCAACATCGTCGAGGTGCAGCACCAGCGTCTGTTCGGCGCGCTCTCGGCGAACATGACCGAGGTCGAACTGGTGATCGAGGCG
>JBQCIZ010000436.1:0-6036 GCA_051953235.1 Nitrobacter sp.
CCAGGATTTTTTGCAGCAGCCGGTGCACGCCGGTCGACCAAAACAGATCGTGACCACGCACCACCTCGGTCACTCCTTGCAAGGCATCGTCGATTACCACCGAGAGATGATAGCTGGTCGGCGTCTCCTTGCGCGCGAGGATGACGTCGCCCCAGACGTCGGGCCGTGCGACGATCTCGCCGGTCTCGCCATCGGGACCGGCGCCGCGTTCGGTCCACCACAGATCGCCGGCGAGGCGCATCGCGGCGGCCATGTCGAGCCGTAATGCATAGGGCGCGCCGGAGCGCAGCAACCGCTCACGTTCATCCGTGGACAGCGACCTCGCCGCGCCGGGATAAAGCGGCGCACCGTCGGGGTCACGCGGCCAGACGCCCGCCGCCTCGCGCTCCGCCACCAGCCGCGCGATCCCGGCGCGGCTTTCGAAGCTCGGATAGAGCAACCCCAGCGCGGACAGCCGGTCCAGCGCCGCGCGATAATCAGCAAGATGTTCCGACTGCCGCCGCACCGGCGTTTCCCATGCGATCCCGAGCCATGCGAGATCCTCGTAGATCGCCGCCTCGAATTCGGGGCGGCAGCGCGTCGTGTCGATGTCCTCAATACGGAGCAGAAAACGTCCACCGCTTTGCCGCGCCAGGTCGAAATTCAGCAGCGCCGAACGGGCATGGCCGAGATGGAGGAGGCCATTCGGCGACGGCGCGAAACGGAAAACGGGTGGCGGCATGACTTGGTATTCCGTCATGGCCGGGCTTGACCCGGCCATCCATCTCTCCAAGACTCTTTTTCGATATGAGATGGATGCGCGGGTCAAGCCCGCGCATGACGAAGAAAAAATAATGACCATTCACCTCGCCACCCAGTCCGATCTCGACGACGCCATCCACGCACTGGTGAAGCAGGACCCGCGGCTGAAGCCGATCCTCGATCGCACTGGCCTGCCCGCATTGCGCCAGCGCCAGCCCGGGTTCGAAGGCCTCGCCGCGATCGTCTGCGGCCAGCAGCTCTCGACCGCGAGCGCGGCCGCGATCTGGGGACGGCTCACCGCGGCCTTCGATCCGTTCCATCACGACGCGATCCGGAAAGCGCGAAGCGACCGGCTCGGGCGGCTCGGCCTGTCGGCCGCCAAGATCACCACGCTCAAGGAGCTGGCGCGCGAGATCGTCGCGGGACGGCTCAACCTCGACGTGCTCGCCGAAGAGGACGCCGATGCCGCCCATGCCACGCTGGTGCGACATCGGGGCATCGGTCCCTGGACCGCGGACGTCTATCTGCTGTTCTGCCTCGGCCATGGCGACGCGTGGCCTGCCGGCGACATCGCGATCCAGGAAGCGATCAAAGTCGGTCTCGGCCTCACCGCACGGCCGACGCCGAAACAGATGGCGCCGCTGGCGGAGCCGTGGCGTCCGCTGCGCGGCGCGGCGGCGCATCTGTGGTGGGCCTACTATCGCGTTCTGAAGAACCGCGAAGGCGTCATCGCGGACCCGAGCGGCACCACCGGCAACGGCGTCCCGAACGAGATTACAGGCATCGTTGCTGCCAAAAAATCAAAGAGACCCCGGTAACGGTTGCGGCCAACACACCTCCGGACTCCGAAAACTAAGTTCGCAATTTCGCTTTCCGCCGCGTCCGGAAATAGGGATAAGGATGGCGCGCTGCTGGCCGCCCTGCGGGTGCTGGCCGGTTATCTCGCACATCCGTGACAACCAGGGAGTTTCCCGATGCCCGCGACGATCATCGACTCCACGATCTTCGGCAATATCTTCAGTACCGAGGCAATGCGCGCGGTGTGGTCGGATGAAAGTCGCACCCGCAAGTATCTGGAGATCGAGGCGGCGCTCGCGCGCGTTCAAGGACGCCTCGGCATTATTCCGCAGGAAGCGGCGGACGAAATCGTCGCCGCATGCGACATCAGTAAGATCGATATGGCGAAACTGCGCGCCCAGACGGAGCGCATCGGCTATCCCGTGCTCGGCGTTGTTTCGCAGATCAACGCGCTCTGCCGCGATCATCTCGGCGAATTTTGTCACTGGGGCGCCACCACGCAGGACATCACCGACACCGCGACGGTGTTGCAGATTCGCGACGCCCTGACGCTGGTCGATCAAGACCTTTCGGCCATCTCCGCCGCGCTCGCCACGTTGGCCCGGCGCCATCGCGACACGCCGATGGCCGGACGAAGCAACCTCCAGCAGGCCGTGCCCGTCACCTTCGGCTACAAGATGGCCGGGCTGCTCGCCGCAATCGAGCGCCACCGCGAGCGGCTGGCGCAATTGCAACCGCGCGTGCTGACGGGCGAGTTCGCGGGCGCGGCGGGAACGCTGGCGTCGATCGAAACCGGCGCGATGGAAACCCAAGAACAGTTGATGCGTGAACTCGGCCTCGCCCAGCCGGTGATCGCGTGGCACACCGTCCGCGACACTATCGCCGAGGTCGGCGCGTTCCTCGGACTGGTCGGCGGCACGCTCGGCAAGCTGTCGATGGACATCAAGCTGATGATGCAAACCGAGGTCGGCGAGGTCCAGGAGCCGTTCGCGCACGGCCGCGGATCGTCCTCGACCATGCCGCAGAAGCGCAACCCGATCTCGTCCTGCTATATCCACGCCGGCGTCTCGGTGGTGCGCCAGCACGCGGCGGCTCTGATGGACGCCATGGTGGCCGATCACGAACGTTCGACGGGACCGTGGGAGATCGAATGGATCGTGCTGCCGGAAGCGTTCTGCCTGCTGGCGGGAGCGCTGAAGCAAGCGCGTTTCGTGCTCGAGGGATTGGAAGTCGATGAGGAACGGATGCGCGCCAATCTCGACATGACCAACGGGCTGATCGTCTCGGAAGCGGTGATGATGGGACTCGGGCGGCATCTCGGGCGGGAATACGCCCACGATCTGGTCTACGACATCTGCCGCGAGGCGGTCCGGCAGAAGCGGCCCCTGCTCGAACTACTGCTGGAGAACAAGGAAATCAGCGCGGCGATGAGCCGTACCGATCTCGCAGCCCTGTGCGATCCGGCGAACTACCTCGGCCAATCCGGCGTCATGGTCGATCGGGTGCTGGCACGATTGGCTCAGTGAAACCGCAATTGAGCCATTGCAGCGAGTTGTGCGCGAAGGGCCAAGACAGGGAAAGCCTGCCGAGGTCGGCCGGCCTGCTTTCGACCGCCGCGCGGCACCTCACTTCATCTGCGCAACCGCCAGCATCGCCGCGACGTAGCCATACGGCCCGAGCCCACAGATCACGGCGGTTGCCGCTGCTGAAAGAATGGAGTGGCGGTGCAGCTTGTCGCGGGCGTGGATGTTGGAGACATGTAGTTCGACGATCGGCCCCTCGAAGATCTTCAGCGCGTCGAAGATGGCGACGGAGGTGAAGGAATAGCCGGCGGGATTGATGATGATGGCGTCGGCGCTGGTGCGCGCCGACTGGATCAGCTCGACCAGTTCGCCCTCATGGTTCGACTGGTGGAACGACAATTGGAGGTTCGACTGCTTCGCCTGCTGCTCGCAGCTTTTCCGGATATGCTCCAGCGTGGTGGTGCCGTAGATGTGGGGCTCGCGGATGCCGAGCATGTTGAGGTTGGGACCGTTCAGGATCATCAGTCGTTTCATGCGGCGTCCTTTCGGCGGCTGGAATGGATTCGACATTCGACGCTGCCGAGAATAACCGCCGGCGCCGTTTCAGCCAGAGCAGGCGGCTTCGCTTTCCCACAAAAGAAAGACCCGCCGGTGCGAACCGGCGGGCATTTGAGGGAAGGCATCGGCATGAGGCGGCCGCAGGGCTCGCCTCATGCCGCCCGCTCAGGTGTGACCGCCGGCGCTGCCGGCCCACCAGGACACGCCGGCCGGACCGACCCAGATGCCGGCGCCGCCGACCTGGATGCTGAAGCCCTTGTCGAAGGTGTAGATGCTCACCGGTCCGATGTGCGCCTCGGCGCCGCCGGACACGGTATCGATTTCATCGGCGCTCAGGGCGCGGATGGCGTTGGTATTCTCAGTCATGACTTGCTCCTTTGGGTTGATGCGGCGCGTGGTTCTTTCCACTGCCGCTGGGAGAAGCCTTGCCGGAAGACCGACCACGTTGCCGTGACGCGGCTCACACAGGGGACGCTGCCGCGGAAGACGTACGGCAAAAACAAAAAGGCTGGCGCAAACGCCAGCCTTTCGGATCACGATGCGATGGGCTTAGCGGCCGATCGTGTACTTGGCGAACTGATCCTTGAAGGTCCACGGCGCCGGCGGTTGCGCCGAGCCGATGGTCTGCAGGTGGATGCAGCCGCCATCGTCGTAGATGCCACCGGACACCTGCTCCAGTTCGACGTCGTTCAGCGCGCGCAGGTCATTGCCGTTGAAATCGGAGGTCCGGGTCATGTCAGTTCTCCCTTGTCTGGTGGCCCGCGGACCGGAATGGTTCGCGTGTGCCGCGGGAGAACTTTGACCCAGGCAGCGTCCGGCCTCCGTGACCGGAGTCACGAAGACACGGCGGCGCGTGCGCGAGATCACATTTGAAGTTGCCCGATCAGCTCGCAGCCAGGATCTGCGCTTCCAGCGGCGTGCGGCCGCGGATCATGTCCGAGGCCTTGTCCGCGATCATCAGCGTCGAGGCGTTGAGGTTGGCAGAGATCATGCGCGGCATGATCGAGGCGTCGATCACACGCAATCCCTGGAGCCCGTGCACACGCAACTGATCGTCCACTACCGCCCATGTGCTGTCAGCCGGACCCATGCGGCAGGTGCAGCCGGGATGGAACGTGGTGGTGCCGCGCTGGGTGGCGGCGGCCAAAAATTCATCGTCGCTCTGCACGCCGGGTCCGGGGAAATCCTCGTAGGCGTAATATGGCGCGAGCGGCGCGGATGCGAGCAGGCGACGAGCCAGCTTCATGCCGGCGACGACGACGCGGCGATCCAGTTCCTCGACGAGATAATTCGTCTGAATAATCGGCGGCGCGAACGGATCGGACGAGCGCGCGCGGACATAGCCGCGGCTCTCCGGCCGCTGCTGCCACGACGCGACCGTCATACCCGGCTCATCTTCCAGTTGCCCTTGCACACCTTCCTTGTAGGAGGCCGGCGTGAAGGTGAGCTGCAGGTCGGAGCTTTCGGTGGTCTCGCCGGAATGCCAGAAGCAATAGACCATGGTCGGCGACAGCGACAGCAGGCCGCGCCGCGTGGTCGCCCACTTGATGGCTTCCTTGACGAGACCGAGGCCGCGCCGCATTTCGTTGATGGTCCTGATGCTCTTGACGCGCGCGACCGAGCGCGGCGCGTAGTGATCCTGCAACCCTTCGCCCACGCCCGGCAGGGCGTGACGCACCTCGATGCCGAGCGATTGCAGCAACTCCGGCGAACCGACGCCGGAGAGTTGCAGCAGTTGCGGCGAGTTGTAGGTGCCGCCGGAGAGAATGACTTCCTTGCGCGCACGCACTTCGTGAACCGTTCCGCCCCGGCCGCCGCGCGCATAGCGCACGCCGACCGCGCGCTTGCCCTCGAACACAATGCTCGTCGCATGCGCGTGTGTGCGCACGTGAACATTGGGCCGCTTCATCGCCGGATTGAGGAACGCGGTGGCGGCGCTGACGCGCAGTCCATTGCGGATCGTGCGCTGGGCGTAGGACCCGCCTTCCTGAATCGCACCGTTGTAATCGGGGTTGCGCGGAATGCCGAGGCTCTGCGCGCCGGCCATGAACGCCTCGCACAGAGGGTCTCGCCAGTCCATGGTGGTGACAGTGAGGCTGCCGTCGCGGCCACGATAGGTATCCTCGCCCTCGCCGATCCGGCTCTCCAGCCGCTTGAAATACGGCAGCACATCCGGATAGCCCCAGCCGCGATTGCCGAGTTGCGCCCAGGTGTCGAAATCCTGCCGCTGGCCGCGATTGTAGATGTGACCGTTGATCGACGAGGAGCCACCGAGCGTCTTGCCGCGCGGGGCGTAAATGCTGCGGCCGCCGGTCCACGGACCGACCTCCTGCTGGTAGGCCCAGTTGATGCTGCGCATGTGGAAGGTCTTGATGAAGCCCGCCGGCAGATGAATGTACGGATGCCAGTCGCGCGG
>JBQCIZ010000437.1:0-3500 GCA_051953235.1 Nitrobacter sp.
TTGCAGGACGTCGGTGAATTTCCAGTCGAAGCCTATGCCGTAGGTCAGGTAGTGCCGATCGGCGGTGCGATCCCACAGCCAGCCGCCGTTGAAATTGAAGCGCATGGTTTCAGACAGCCGCCACGTCGCCGGAATGGTCGCCAAGACAGCGGTGTTGGTGCCGGTGATCGCATCGAATGCCGTGCCGCCGGATAGCGAATAGCCGAGTTTGCCGATCCCGGTTGGTTCAAGGTTGGTCTTGAATTTCGGCGCAACGCTGGTGCCCCACGTGCCATCGGACCGAAACTGGTTGAACTGCGTGCTGAGCTCTACCGGCCGCGTGATGTCGACGACGCAGGATGGGTTGGCGACGGCGGAAAAATCCGTGTTGGTCGCCGTCGAAATCCAGCTCTCGACCTTACAGGAGCCGACGTCGGAAATATCGGCTGCGTCGACCTGATAGGCGCCATTGGCAGCGTGCGCCTGTGGGGCCGCAGACACAGACAGCGCGGCCACAGCAGCCGCGATCAGCGCCATGCGAAATTTCAAAGCCCCCATGCCGCGACGCTAGCAGACTCCCGCACTCTCGACATACCCCGAATCTTGCGCCTATCCTCAGGCATGACCGATCATGACCACGACCATCCTCACGACCATTCCGAACTGTCAGAACTTGAGTTGCGCGTCCGCGCGCTCGAAACGATTTTGACCGAAAAAGGCTACGTCGAACCGGCTGCGCTCGACGCCATCATCCAGGCCTACGAAACCAAGATCGGACCGCACAACGGCGCGCAGGTCGTCGCCAAGGCGTGGACCGATCCTGCCTTCAAGAAGGCCCTGCTCGACGACGCAAGCCAGGCCGTCGGCACGCTCGGCCATGTCGGCCGCACCGGCGATCATCTGGTCGCGGTCGAGAACACGCCGCAGCGGCACAACATGGTCGTGTGCACGCTGTGCTCCTGCTACCCTTGGGAAATGCTGGGGCTGCCTCCGGTCTGGTACAAGGCCGCGCCCTATCGCTCGCGCGCCGTGAAGGATCCGCGCGGCGTGCTGGCCGACTTCGGCATCAGCCTTCCGAAAGAGACCGAAATCCGGGTCTGGGATTCCACCGCCGAGACGCGCTTCCTGGTGCTGCCGATGCGGCCCGCGGGCACCGAAGGCTGGAGCGAGCAACAACTCGCCGAGCTTGTGACGCGGGATTCCATGATCGGAACCGGCTTTCCGAAAACGCCGGGGGCACCGTCATGAACGGCGTGCACGACATGGGCGGGATGGACGGCTTCGGCAAGGTCGAGCCCGAGCCGAACGAACCGGTGTTCCACCAGACCTGGGAAGGCCGCGTGATGGCCATGACGCGCGCCATGGGCGCCGCCGGCGCGTTCAACATCGATGTGTCGCGCTTCTATCGGGAGTCGCTGGCGCCGACGGTCTATCTGTCGAGCTCCTACTACAAGAAATGGTTCCTCGCGCTTCAGGACTCGCTGGTCGCGCGGGGTTACATCAAAGGCGACGAAGTCGCGCGCGGCCATGCCTCTGCGCCAGCCAAAGACCTCAAGCGCGGCGCATTCAAGCTCGGCGATGTCGAGCGCGTCATGACTCGCGGCAGTTTCGCTCGCGCCGCCCAATCGCCGGCGAAATTCAAGGCTGGCGACCGGGTGCGCGCCAAAAATATCAATCCGGTGACGCACACCCGCCTGCCCCGCTACGTGCGCGGCCACGTCGGTGTCATCGAGCGCCAGCACGGCTGCCACGTGTTTCCCGATACGGCCGCGAACGATGCCGGTGAACATCCGACCTGGCTCTATACCGTTGTGTTCGATGGCGCCGAGTTGTGGGGCGCCGATGCCGATCCGACCGTGAAGGTCTCGATCGACGCCTTCGAACCCTATCTCGAGCCGGCGTGATGGATCAGGCTGCCGCACGCAAGGCGACGGCGGAAGTCCCGAGCATTCCCTGCGATGCCGAGGGGCCGGTGTTCCGCGAACCCTGGGAAGCGCAAGCCTTCGCCATGGCGCTGACGCTGCATGATCGCGGCGTGTTCACGTGGCCGGAATGGGCGGCCGCGCTCGCGGCTGAGATCAAGCGCGCGCAGGCAGCCGGCGATCCCGATACCGGCGAGACCTATTACCGGCACTGGCTGGCCACGCTCGAAGGCCTGGTCGCGGCCAAGGGCGTCAGCACGCGTGAAACGCTGCACCGCTATCGCGATGCCTGGGATCATGCCGCCGATCGCACGCCGCACGGTCAGCCGATCGTGTTGCGGCCTGAGGATTTCAAGCCGTCATCCTGAGTTGGCGAGCCTCGAAGGAGACGGCGTGCCTTTTGTCCATCCTTCGAGACGGCGCGAAAA
Organism: Nitrobacter sp.; assembly: GCA_051953235.1. Lineage (GTDB taxonomy): Bacteria > Pseudomonadota > Alphaproteobacteria > Rhizobiales > Xanthobacteraceae > Nitrobacter. The sequence goes on from JBQCIZ010000437.1 coordinate 2,330, forward strand.
AGCGCCTCCTCAGGATGACGTTATCTTTGCGGCCGCATATTCGCGCCAGCCTTTTGCGCGCAATTTGCACGCCGGACACTCGCCGCAGCCATATCCCCAGTCGTGTTGTGCGCCGCGTTCGCCGAGATAGCAGGTGTGCGAGTGCTCGCGGATCAGATCGACCAGCTCCGCCCCACCTAACTCGTCGGCCAGCCTCCATGTTGCGGCCTTGTCGAGCCACATGAGCGGCGTGTGCAACTGGAACGGCTTGTCCATGCCGAGTTGGAGCGCGCTTTCGAGCGCCTTGATGGTGTCGTTGCGGCAGTCCGGATAACCCGAATAATCGGTCTCGCACATGCCGCCAACGATATGCGTGATGCCGCGCCGGTACGCCAGCGCCGCAGCGAAGGTGAGGAACACGAGGTTGCGGCCGGGCACGAAGGTATTGGGCAATCCGCCCTCGCCCATTTCGATGGCAACGTTGCGCGTCAGCGCCGTATCGGAAATCTCTGCGAGCGTCGGAATCGCAAGCGTATGACTGTCACCAAGCTTTGACGCCCAGTTCGTCTTCATTGTCTTTATGCCGTCGAGCAACCGCTGGCGGCAATCCAGCTCGATGGCGTGGCGCTGGCCATAATCAAATCCCAGCGTCTCGACGCGCGCAAAACGGTCCAGCGCCCAGGCGAGGCACGTCGCGGAGTCCTGCCCGCCTGAGAACAGCACCAGCGCGGTTTCATTTTGATTGGTCATGGCGATGCCATAGCACCCATCGGCATTGCCGCCAATCTGAACAGGTTGCGCGGCGGATGACCCGCTTTTTTCACTGGGATGGGACCACAGCTTGCGGCATAGAGGATGCAATTCTCAAGTCCATGCCGGTGTACCGATGACCCCTTCCCGCGACATTTCCCGCCTGATCGAGATCATGGCGCAACTGAGAACGCCCGGCACCGGATGCCCCTGGGATCTCGAACAGACCTTTGCGACCATCGCTCCCTACACGATCGAGGAAGCCTACGAGGTCACGGACGCCATTGCGCGCAACGATCTGATCGATCTCTGCGACGAACTTGGCGACCTGCTGTTGCAGGTCGTGTTTCACGCGCGGATGGCGGAAGAACAGAACGCGTTTTCGTTCGGCGATGTGGTCGAGGCGATCACGCGAAAGATGATCCGCCGGCATCCGCACGTC